>CAMAVH010000013.1 GCA_945861615.1 Rhizobium sp. Q54
GCTCTTCTCCGAAGCGCCTGGCTCGGCGATGCCCAGCAGCAGCGTCTTGAGATCGAAGCGGTCGAGATCGACATCGACGGAGGCCGCATCGGGCTGGCCGCGCGCGCCTTCCGTGAACAGGAAACTGCCGGCGATGCGGCTGTCCTGAAAGACGCCCTGTAGCGACGCCAAGGCCCAGCGGTCGCCCTCATGGTCGAGATCGCCCTGCAGCGTCACGGGAAAATCGAGCGGGCGCGCATAGCCGAACAGTTTCAGAAAGGCGGCAAAATTCCCGATGTCGAGCGTGAGCCCTCCCCTGACGCCGTCGAAGTCCAGCGGCTCGTCGATGGCGCCCTTGAATGCGATTTCGGCCGAGCCGCTCGTCGCGGTGAATTCGGCGGGATAAGCCTGCGTGGCATCGCGCATTTGGGCATAAGAGCCGCCCGCGACGTCGAGCTGCAGCGGGATGTCGTTGTAAGCGCCCTCTGCCGTGAAGCGCGCGCCGCCCGACACATCGGGCGCAAGCGTCGCCTCGTCGAGGTCGATACGGATGTCCTGTCGCCCCTCCGAGCGATAGATAATGAGCAGATCGCTCAGCAGCAGATCCTTCACATCGGGAAATTGCCGGCGATTCTGCGGCACCAGCGCGAGACCGGCGGCCTTGGCCGTCTCCACGGACGGCGCATCTCCGCCGAAGCGCCAATTGCGCTCGCCGTCCTCGCGCCGCTCCAGCAGCATTTCGCTGCCTTCCAGCCGCAGCACGTCGTACTGCACGACGCCGCGCGCCAGCGCCGGCAGATAGACGACGGCCGTCAAGCGGCCGATGCGCATCATATTGGGCGAGGCGCCCCACTCGGCGTTGGCGACGCTGAGGTCGCGAATTTCGAGCTTCAGGTAACGGCCCCAGGCAAGGCGTAGATCGCCGACCGTGACCTCGCGCCCGAGCGAACCGCTCGCCACGCGCTGGATCAGGGGCCGCAGATCGGCGGTGAAGAGATAGACCAGGCCGGCAGCCGGCAGGAGGAAGAGGACGCCGAGCACGGCCCCGACGATCCACCAGATCTTGCGCCGACGGGAGCGGTCACCCCTTCTCATAATCGGTTCAAGCCTTTACGGGTGCGGACAGCGTCATTATGCGCCGTCATGCCTGGGTTGCAAACGCCGGCAGTTGCACCGACGTTCCGAGCGATGCACTCTGCGGCCGGTCCTTGCCGCAGGATTTGACATGCTCGCCGTTTCCGTTCCCACGCTCGCCGCCTTCGCCCTCGTCGCCCTCGGCATGGTGCTAACGCCCGGCCCGAACATGATCTATCTGCTCAGCCGCGCGATCCTGCAGGGCCGCGCCGCCGGCTTTATTTCCCTGCTGGGCGTGCTACTCGGCTTCGTCGCCTACATGCTCGCCGCCGCCTTCGGTTTGACCGCCCTGCTGATCGCGGTTCCCTTCGCCTATGAGACGCTGCAATGGGCGGGCGCCGCCTATCTGCTGTGGCTGGCCTGGAACGCCGTGCGCCCCGGCGCTCGGTCCGTTCTGCAGCCGCGCCGCGATCTCGCCGTCGACGGCTCGGGCAAGCTGTTCGTCATGGGGCTGCTGACCAATCTGCTCAATCCGAAGATCGCTGTGCTCTATCTGTCGCTGTTGCCCCAGTTCATCGATCCGGCGCGCGGACAGGTTCTTTTGCAAGGCGTCACGCTCGGCCTGACGCAGATCGCCATCAGCTTCACGGTCAACGCGCTCATCGTGCTCGCCGCCGGCTCGATCTCCGCTTGGTTCGCCACCCGTCCCTCCTGGCTGAAGGCGCAGCGCTGGCTGATGGCCGGCATCCTCGCCGGCCTCGCCGTGCGTCTCGCGATGGAAAAGCGCGCGGCTTAAAAGCTGTTGGCGGCGATAGACCATCTCCCTAATATCGCCGCGCATAACAAACGCGACACGCGTATCGCAGGGAGAAATACACCATGGCCAGTTCTGCCATTGAACGCCGCACGACCCGTTGGCAACAGCAGCGCTGGGTGCTCGACGCCGTCATCAAAGCCGTCGGCCCGGAATGGGACCAAGGCCGCATCGCCTCCAAGAGCAAGCCGGGCGGCGAAACCGCCGAGAAGGATTTCCGCGCCGCGGCGCGCCGTATGCGCAAGTTCGACGACATGCACCGCGAATTCGCCAGCGCCGCGCGCAAGCGCCAGGCGCGCGCCAAGGCCTTCGAGGATCAGGGCCGTTTCGTCTCGGCCGGCGAAAGCTATATCGCCGCCGCGCTGCTCTGGGCCTCGGCCTGCTGGCCGATCTTCGAGGCGAACGAGACGCTGCACGCCTACGAAGAACAGATGAACGCCTGCTACGCCAAGTTTATCAAATATGCGCCGCATCCGATCGAGAAGGTCGAGGTGCCGTTCGGCAAGTCCTCGCTGCCCGGCTATCTGCACTTGCCGCGCAAGCCGGCCCCCGGCGAAAAATTCCCCTGCGTTATCTCGATCGGCGGCATGGACGGCAGCAAAGAGAACATGGTTTCGATCTACGGCGACCGGTTTCTCGCGCGCGGCCTCGCCGTGCTGGCGATCGACGGCCCCGGCCAAGCCGAATCGGCGTCGCGCAACATCTTCTTCACGCCGACGAATTTCGGCGCAGCCGGCCTTGCCATCCATAAATTCCTGTCGGGCAAGAAGAACATCGACATCGACAAGCTCGCCATTCGTAGTTCAAGTTTTGGCAGCTATTTCGGCAGCGTCGCGTCCGCCGCCCTCGGCGACAAGATCAAGGGCTATGCCGTCGCCGGCGTGTGCCACGAACCTGGCTGCCATACGATCTTCAACATGGCCTCGCCGACCTTCAAGGCGCGCTTCATGTTCATGTCGGGCTATGACGACGAGGCGGCCTTCGACCGCTTCTGCAAGACCATCGATCTCAGGCCCTTCGCGCCGAAGATCAAGGCGCCCTACATGGTGGTGGCCGGCGAGAACGACCAGTTGTCGCCGATCGAGCATACCGAAGAGCTGTTCGAGCGGATCACCGCGCCGAAACGCCTGGTGATCTACGAAGGCGCCAACCACAGCGTCGCCGATGCGCCGAGCGTCGACAATGGCGATGAGAAGAACAGCCTGATCGCCGACTGGCTGCTCGACCGTATCAACGGCAAGCCGTTCCAATCCGAGCGGGTCTGGGTGACGTCCTCGGGTCAGGCCGTGGTGACGCCTTATGGCAAGGTCCAGCCGAGCAAAGCCAAAACCAAGCGCCGCAAGGCCTGAACAAAAAAGCCCGCGACGATCTCGCGGGCTTTTTCTTGGCGTGCCGCTCGTCCGCCGTTAGGCGCTGCGCCGGAACCCGCGCGGCGCCTTATGCAGGCGCTCGATGCCATCCTTCTTGATCAGCACCAGCTCGCCGGTCTGCACGCCGGCCTTGGCATCCTTGGTCATGACCGACGGCTGCACGACGATGGTCATGCCTTCGGCCAAGGTCATGTTCGGCACCGATGCCGATGGCCGCTCGCGGGTGCCGAGGATCGGCTGCATATAGCCGCCGACATAGCCATGGACCAAATCGTCGCAGACCGTGTAGCCCGCGGCGGCGATGCTGGAGGCAACGTCGAGAATCTCGTCCATCGTCGTGCCGGCGCGCATCACCTTGAGGATGCCGAGGAAAGCCTCCTCGGCGGCGTCATGCAGATCGGCATAGAGCGGGGTCGGGTCGGCGGCGACCGAGATGGTGCGCTGCAATTGGCCGGGATAAGACCAGTAAGAGGCGGCGATCTCGGTGAAGACCACGTCGCCCGCCTTGACCTTGCGATTGCGCGCCACTTGCGACGGCACGCAGCAGGACGGATCGGCCATTGAGGTGACGCCGGTGTAATGGATCTGCGTCATCCCGCCCCACGGCACATAAGCGCGTTCGATGACGTCGGCCAGTTGATATTCGGTCAGCCCCGGCTTGAGTTCGCGCTCCAGCGCCTCGACCGCCGCGTCGGTCATGGCGCAGCCGACGCGCAGGAATTCCAGTTCCTCGGCCGATTTGATCGAACGTTCCTTAGTATAGGCCTTGCTCATATCGACCGGCGTGATGCCGGCGGCGACGAAGCGCTCATGCAGCGCATGACCGTAGGAGCCGATAATGCCGACCGATTTGCCCTTGGCGCCGCGCTTCAGCAATTCCTTGATCATCAGCGACGTGCTGCCCTCCGCCGCCCAATCGACCATGGTCTTGGGCGCCAGGATGCGCGCCAGGGCTGCGTTGTTGGGATTCTTGACGAACAGCGCGTCGGTCTGGCCCGGGGTGAAGACGACGTAATGGCCGCCGCCCGGCGGCCAGCCGGTGAGCCATTGAATCGCCGAGCCTTTGCGGTCGCCGCCCGACATCAACACATGATCGACGCCGGCTTCGGCCATGGCGGCCGACAGCGCCTTGCGCCGCCGCTCCATTTCGGCGGCCGAGAAAACCGGCACCTCGGCCTCCAACAGGGCGCGCTGCGCCGCCGTCAGGCGCGCGGGAAAATCGTCGAGAACGCGGGTCGTCATACAGTCGTCTCCCTGGATCATAAGCGATTGATTTTCGCAGGAATGCCCGGAGGCCCGCAGGAACGGCTGGAGATGCAGCCTGCAGGGCGCATCACGCGAGACGCGACGGCCGCAATGTACTCCCCTGGTCCGGCGGGCTTGAGCCTGCTCTTGCTTGCATCATGCACCGTCGCCGTGACCGAGACAACCGACGGCGCGTATCGCCAGATGAACCCTCATCCGTCCGCTGGGAAGAAGGGCCCTCCGCGGCCTCGCAACCTTCTTGGCGGCGGCCATAGGCATGGCCGCGGAGGGGGGGGCCGTCGCCCGCTGCGGCGGGCGACGGAGTCTCGTTCGCTATACGGTCGGAATCATGCGCAAGGCCGGGATCCATTCGCCGATATAGGTCTGCGGCCAGGGAATTGTGAGCAATTGATCGAAGACGAAGTAGATGAACGCGACCAAGGCGATGACCTGCGGAATGACCAGTTTCCAAGGCTCGCGATTTTCGATGCGCATGAACAGGACGACGAAGATCGCCACGGTCGGCAACACGCCGATCAGCGCCATGGATGCGAGGAAGCCGAGCACCCAGCCGAAGAAGAATATCGCGGCGCGGCGCAGCACCATGGACCGCGGGATATCCGACATATCGGTCGCTAGGTCCATATGGATGCGCGCCTGCAACTCTTTCTTCGGTTTCGTCCCCGGAGGCAAGTCCTTCACCGGCTCCGGCGCCGGGCGCGTCACCGGTTTGGCGCGCTGGAAGACCTGATAGACGAAGCTGATCGCGGCGGCGCTGAAGGCCATGACGCCGACGATCATCGGCGCGATTTTAGCATCGTCGTTCCAGCCTGATGCTTGGTAGAGCATGACCCCGACCAGCAGCAGGAAGAATACGTAGAACCCCTGCTCCGCTTTCAGCTTCGGCGCGCCCAGTCCCATGAGCATGTTTTTGACGCCGCCATGATACTTCACGTCGCGCAGGAAAGGCCCCAACAGGCTCATCGCCGCGAGAGCGAGTAGAGCGACCACGACTGGGCGTAGCAGCCAATCGGCGCCGTAGCGTTCGATCGAGATGAACATGTAGCGTTCGACGATCGAGCCCAGCACGACGCCGAGGATGAGGGGCGGACGCGGCCACCGCAGATGCTTCATCGTCCAACCGAGCATGCTGAAGGCAAGCAGCGCGTAGAGATCGCCCCATTGGCGCGTCGCCTGAAACGCGCCGATATAGACGACCGCGAGAACGCCCGGCAGCAGCAGCGTATAGCGCAGCAGGGCGAGCTTGGCGAAATAGCCGCTGAACATGAAACAGAGGCCGGCGCCCAAGACATTGGCGATCGCGACCGACCACACCATCGAATAGGTGACTTGCAAGTCTTTGCCCAACATGTCCGGTCCGGGGACCAAGCCGTGGATCAAGAACGCGCCGAGCAGGATGGCCATGCTGGCCGAGCCCGGCACGCCGAACGCCACCGTCGGCACCAGTGCGCCGCCGTTGATCGAGTTGTTGGCGCTTTCCGGCGCGATGACGCCACGCACGTCGCCAGTGCCGAACGTTTTGTCGGCGCCCTTCACGGTCTGCAGAGCGTGGCTATAGGCGATCCAATCGACGACCGAGGAACCGAGACCCGGGATCGCGCCGATGCCGGCGCCCATCGCACCGCAGCGCATGACAAGGCCCCAATTGCGCAGCGTGTCCCGCATGCCCTGAATCATGCCCTTGCGCATGTCGAACTTGGTGTCCGGCGGCGCGATCGACGTGCGCTTGATCATCAAGTCGGTCAGTTCCGGCAAGGCGAACAGGCCGAGCACCATAGGAACGAGCGGCAAGCCGTCCCATAGATAGAGACTGTCCATCGTCCAGCGCAGCGTGCCGGTTTGCGGATCGGAGCCGATCATCGACAGCATCAGGCCGAAGCCGGCCGCCGCCAAACCGCGCAGCGGCGCGCTGCCGGACAGCACCGCCACCATGGAAATGCCGAAGATCGAAAAGGCCAGCAACTCCGGCGAACCGATGTAAAGCATGACCGGACGCAACAGCGGAATCGTCAAGGCGAGCAGAGCCGCGCCGCATAGGCCGCCGAGTAGCGATGCGGTATACGCGGCGCTCAAGGCGCGCCCTGCTTCACCATTTTTCGCCATCGGAAAGCCGTCCATCACCGTCGCCTGCGCGCCTGACGTGCCGGGGACGCCGAACATGACGGCGGGAATCGTATCACTGGTGTTGGTCACCGCGCTCATGCCGAGCAACATCGCGAACGCGGCGTATCGATCCATGTCGAACGTGAAGGGCAGCAGCAACGCCATGCCGACAAGACCGCCGATGCCCGGAATGATACCCAGCGCCAATCCCATGACAACGCCAAGGAAGAGGAAGCCCAATCGGCTCGGATCGACAATGATAAAGAAGGCCTCGATCGCCGCATCCAACATCGACACGTCCATTTCGCGACTCCCGCTTTTAGGTTCCGTGCGCCCGCGACAGACGCCGGAGTTTTATATCGGCCCGCGCGTGGAGCGCGAATGCAAGAGCGTCACCTTGAATGGTCCTGGCGAAGGCTCAACTTTTTTCTGACAATACTCGTGAAAAAATTAACGCTGCGGTACGCCGGCTCTGCGTGCGGTTCATCTCCATAAACATAGACGTTAAAAAGCGTTTTCTTTTTTGAACACTTCGCGCGCGTGGCCGCAGCGCGCCGATATGTTAGAAGCAAGGCGGCGGCTGTTGCGAGAGCCGCATCTTAGGAATGTGGTCGCCATGATCGATTGGATACGCCGCGTGCCCATGACCATTCGTCTGCCTCTTCTGGCCGGCGCGATGATCTTCGGCGTCGCGATTACATCGACGCAGATAGCCATCCACGCGCTCTCTGGGCGCTTCGAAAAACAGATCGAGACGGTCGGTCGCGTCTACCTCGACGGCTTGGCGGCCGCCTTACTGCCGGACCTGCAGCGCGACGACGAGGCTGCGGCGCGGCGCGCGCTCGATCATGCCTTCGCCTTCCATGAGGGCATCGCCGAACGCCGCATCATCGTGCTCGACGGCACGGGCCGCATCATCGCGCAAGCCGCGCGCGGCGATCTCGGCGGCCGGCCTTTCGGCGTGCCCGACGGCATGCGCGCCGGCGGTTCCGGCCTCGCCTTCGACGACGATGGCATGGCGATCTGGACCTGGCGGCCGATTGAAGATAACGGACGGCGGCTCGCCGTTGTCGGCGCCCATCTCGATATCGCCGAATTCGCCATCGACATGCGCCGCCTGCGCTGGCTTCTGATTTTCGGCGATCTGCTGTTCAGCAGCGTACTGGCAATCGCGGGGTTCCTTCTCGCGCGCCGTCTGCAACGCCCTCTCGATATCCTCACCGGACGATTGCGCGATGCCGCCGACCAGCCGCCGCAGCGAATCGGCGAACGCGACATCCCGATCGACGACGGCGAAGTCGCCCGCATGCTGCGCGCCTACAACAGCATGGTGGACGCGAGCCGAGAGCGCGAGGAAATCGTGGTGCAGGTCGTCAAGCAGGAGCGCGAGGCCGTGCTTGGACGCCTTATCGCGACCATCGCGCATGAGGTCCGCAATCCGCTGGCAGGCATCCTCACGGCCGTCGGCACCGCGCGCAAATTCGGCGAGCGGCCAGAAGCCCGCACCTCGTCTCTCGACTTCATCGAACGCGGCATCCTCGCCTTGCAAGCGGTCGTCGAAGCGACTCTCGACACTCACCGCGCGCAGGCATCATGGCGCGATCTTCGCCAACAGGACATTGAGGATATGCGCGTGCTGGCCGCGGCTGAGGCTAAGTCGCGCGGCGTCGCCGTCGACATCGCGGTCGACATCGCCGAAAACGTTCCGGTCGGAGCGACCGAGGTGCGCCAGATATTGTTGAATCTTCTGCTCAATGCCGTGGCCGCGAGCCGGTCGGGCGGCATCGTAAAGTTGCGCGGACAAGCCGGCTCCGACGCGGTAGAATTCGACATATGGGACGAGGGCTCCGGCATGACACCTGACATGACGCAGCGGCTGGAAGGCAATGACGACGCGCGCCGCAGCGCCGGCCTCGGCATCGAGATGATCGCCAAGCTCGTCAAGCGCCTGCACGGCCATCTCACCGTCGAATCGACCTCAACGGCGGGCACGCACGTCAGCCTCAACTTTCCCTACCGCCTTCCGGCGACGCCCGTCGAATGACCCGCCGTTTGCATATCCTCCTGGTCGAAGACGACGGCATACTCGGCGGCGCCGTGGTTCAGCGCTTCGAACTTGAAGGCATGGCGACCGTCTGGGCGAAGTCTTGCGCCGAAGCGGCCCGCGCCCTCGCCGGCGGAAAATTCGACTTCGTACTCGCCGACATTCGCCTTCCCGATGGCTCCGGAGAAACGCTGTTCCGCCAAGCTCTGCCGCATCTCGGCGAAACGCCCATCGTCTTCGTCACCGCCTTCGGCGAGATCGAACAGGCGATACGGCTCATGCGTGCCGGCGCCGACGATTACCTGACTAAGCCGTTCGACATCGACGCGTTGGTCAAATATATCGGCCAGCGCATCGTCGGACGCGACGCCGCCGGCATTGCCGTCGTCGAGGAATTTGGCAGCTCGCCCGCCGCGGCCGCTTTCACCGAAAACTTGAAACGCGCGGCAGCCAGCGATTTGCCGATTTTGCTAACGGGGGAGACGGGGAGTGGCAAGGAGGTCGCCGCCCGCGCGCTGCACAGGCTATCGCCGCGCGGCGGCCGGGCGTTCGTCAGCGTCGACTGCGGCGCTTTGGCTCCAGACCAGATGAACGTGCGGCTATTCGGTCGCGCCGGCATCCAATTGTCCAGCGGCGAAACGGCCGGGCTGCTGGCGGACTGCGGCGATGGAACCTTGTTCCTCGACGAGGTCAGCGCGCTGTCGCCGATCGTGCAGGCCGCCTTGCTCGGCGTGCTGGAAAACGGCGCCTTCAGGCCGGTGGGCGGCATGCAGGACAAACAGTTTTGCGGCCGTGTCGTCGCCGCCACCAATGCCGATCTGCGCGAGCGCATCGCCGGACGGGCCTTTCGCGAAGACCTCTATTACCGCCTCGCTGTCATCGATCTTGCCATCCCGCCGCTCCGCGATCGGCTGGGCGACATCCCGGCGCTATCGGGCGATTTTCTGGCGGCAGCGCAGGAACGGCACGGGCGGCAAGGCCTCGGCCTTTCCGATGCCGCATCGGCCGCCCTGTTGCGCCACGATTGGCCCGGCAATCTGCGCGAATTGCGCAACCGGATCGAGCGCGCCGTCGTGCTCGCCGACGCCCCCGAGATCTCGGCCGACGACCTGTTTCCCGAACGCCGGCTGAACGAGCCGGCGCCGCAGGACCTGAAGCAGGCGCGGCTCGACGCTGAACGGCGCGAGATCGAGTTCGCGCTTGCAGAATCGCACGGTAAAATCGGCGAAGCTGCCAAGAAGCTCGGCGTCTCCCGCACCACCCTATGGAAAAAGCTCAAGAAGCCCGAATCTTGACGGCCAGATTGATTCGAAAGCGTCGCCAGACGCAGCGCCAGAGGCTAGACTGCGACGCCGTCGCTTGAGGAGATTCGCATGAGTGCCCGCATCGCCGCTTATCGGGGGATAAGCATTGTCGCCGCCGTTTGCCTCGCCTTGCTTGCGGCCTGTTCGTCCTCGTCCGAGGAGGCAAGCAACAGCGTCCCCACCGACGCCCTGTTCGATTGTGGCGGCAGCCGCGTCGAGACCAATTTCATGCATCGCCGCATGGCCATGATTTTCGATGGCAAGGCCTACGCTTTAGCGCAAGCGGAGTCGGGCTCCGGCGCGCGCTATATCGGCAGCGACGGCGCGCGCAAGATCGAGTTCTGGAATAAGGGCGACGAGGCGACGTTGACCTTCGGCGAAAAGACCTACCCGACCTGCCGCCAGACCGAAGCGGTCGCCAAGCCTTAAGGACCGTGATGGGTCGCCAGCGGGCTGGCGTCCGCCAGGGCCATCATCTTGCGCGCCAGGCGCTCCATCATCTCGTCGCGCAAGTCGCGGGCGGGCGGCGCATCCCATAGATTGACCAACTCGTCGGGATCGTTCGCCAGATCGTAGAGCTCGCCCTCGGCCATGCCTTCGTAGATCGTTAAGCGATGCTCGCGCGTAATCAGGCTGCGGGCGCGGAAATTGTTCGCCATGCCCATATAGCCGCGCCGCTGATGCTCCTCGATCAGCATACCGTCATGCACCTCGCTCTTGTCCGCCGTCGCCGGCAACAGGTTCGCGCCCTGGATGCCATTGTGTGCGGCGATGCCGGCACGCGAGAGCACGGTCTGCGAAATATCGATGGTGCCGCTGAGAGCATCGGAGGCTGCCTGCTGCTTTTGCGTCGGGTCCGACCAGATGAAGGGCACGCGCACCAGGCTCTGATAATGCAGCGCGCCTTTCAGCATCAGCTGATGATCGCCCATGAAGTCGCCATGGTCGGCGGTGAACATGACGACCGTATTGTCCGATTGTCCCGTGCGCTGCAGCGCGGCGAGCACGCGGCCGACGGCATCGTCGATCATCGAGATCATGCCGTAGGTCAGCGCGGTCGCTTCCTTGGCTTCGCGTTCGGTCACGGCGATGACGCGCTGTCCGTTGCGGTTGGCCTTGCCGTCCTTGCGTTCTTTCAAGATGTGCGCAAGCGGGGCCGGCAGCTTGCCGTCCGGCAGGTTGAACGAGCGCGGCAGTTCGATGTCGTCCGGATCGTACATGTCCCAATAACGGCCGGGCGGCGTGAAAGGATGGTGCGGATCGGGAAAGGCGCATTGCAGGAAGAACGGCTCATCGCCGCCCTTGGCCGCCCGCTCTTCCAGATAGGCTTCGCTGCGTTCGGCGATATAAGCCGTGGGGTAAAGTTCGGCAGGAACCGCCGTGCGCCAAGCCTGCGGCGCGACATAGGCGTTGCCAGGCAGCTGATTGTCCGGCCCGCGCAGCGATTTCCAATCGGGCCGCCGCTCGGCCAGCCAGCGGCTGTAATGGCCGACCACTTTGTCGCCGTGATTGACGCAGAGTTCGACATGCTGAAAGCCGTAATAAGGCAGATCGAGCTCGTGCGACGGATCGGCCCAGTTCGGCGCCAGCTCTTGGTCGTAGCGCCCGTCGCTCGGCCAACTTTTGTCGGCCTCGCGTAACTCCGCCGGCGCCGGTGTCAGGTCCGGATCGGTCTCTGGCATGCCGATCGTCGGCGCCGCCGGCGACATGCTTTGCAGATGGGATTTTCCGATCAGCGCCGTGCGATAGCCCGCCGCCGCCAACAGATCGACGAAGGTCGTCGCGCTGAGCGCCAGGGGCGTGCCGTTCTGCCGCGCGCCATGCAGTGACGGCATGCGGCCCGTCATCAGGGTGGCGCGGTTGGGCATGCAGATCGGCGTCGCCACGTAGAATCGGTCGAAGCGTGTGCCGCGCCTCGCCAGGCCGTCGATATGCGGCGTCCGGACGACGCGATTGCCGTAACAGCCGAGATGATCGGCCCGATGCTGATCGGTGATGAACAGGATGAAATTCGGACGGGCCACGACGAATCCTCTTAACGCGCACCTACCGCCAAAGCCGCCTTAGCGGCCGCCTTGGCTTTGGCCAGTATGTCGGCCGGCAGATCCATCATGCCGACGACGAGGGCTTGGAGCTTTTCGCCCGACATGGCGTCCACCTCGACATTGCGCTTTTTTGTGTCGGCGACGAATTCGGGATCCTTGATCATTGCGTCAAATGCCGCGCGCAATGCCTTGATGCGCTCGGGCGCGACGCCGGGCGGCGCGGCGACGGCACGGCCAATGGCCGAATCGGCGACGAAGAAGTTGAGAATTTTACGCTCTTCGTCGGTCCGGGCAAGTTCCACCGAGGCCGGCACGTCCGGGACGGAGGGATGACGCTCCGGCGAATATTGCACCAGTATCTTGATCTTGCCGTCCTTCAACCAGGGGGCCAGCTCGCTCTGCAGCAGCGACAGCGGTGCGACGCCGGCCTGCACCTCGCCCGATTCGACGGCGAGGCGCACCTTGGCGCCCGAGCCATAGCCGTTGATGATGTTGAACTTGGTGCCGGCGATCAGATTGAGGATGCGCGGATTGGTCGTCTGCGTGCTTGTCGGCGTGTCGGCGCCTGAGAGCAATTCCTTGGTCTTGAGATCATCGAGGGTCTGCACCGCCGCCGTGTGCCAGACATAATGAGCGGGCGTGTTGGAATTGACGCGGCCGATCCAGGCGAACTTGACCGATTCGAAGATCGCGGCGGGATTGCCGAGGGCTTCTTCCGTCGGCGCGTTCTGCGGCACCGTCCCGATATTCAAGCCGTCCTTCGGCGCCGCCGCATAGAGCCATTGGCTCATGACGAAACCGCTGGCCCCCGGCTTGTTCTGGGCGATGACATTGGGCTGGCCGGGGAGATGCTTGCCGATGAAACGCGCGACCAGCCGGCCATAAAGATCATAGCCGCCGCCGGGGCCCGAGCCGATGAAGACATTGAGGGTTTTGCCCTTGAAGGCGCTTTCGACGTCTTGCGCCAAGGCGCTGTTGGGCAAGCTGACGACAGCGGCGATAAACGCCGCGACGGCGGCGATGGAACGTCCGGACATGGCAGTCTCCCAGATGAGCGGTTGGCTCCGCATTCCTCCGCACTCTGCGAGGCCGCGACCTACCCGTAAAGTGAAAGCGGCGACCTTTCCATAACCAGACGGTTATGCCTAACGCGACGGCATGGCCTCGCCGCGCCGTAGCGCGCCGGCAACGGCGCGGATGCGTTTGATCATCTCCTCCGCCGCGGGCGTAAAATCGACATCCTTACGGCGGATGATCCCGATCGGCCGCTTGTTGCGCGTCAGCTTGGCCTTCAACTCGACGAGCAGGCCGTTTTGCAATTCGTAATACACGCGGTTGCGCGATACGAAGCCCAGGCGGTCGCTTTCCAGAATCATGCCGCGCATGACTTCGAGCGATGTGGTGACGACGGGGTGTGCCGGCGACGCTAGTCCGCCTTCGCGGAAGGACAGTTCGAACAGGCGTCGCACCGGCGAATCGACGGGCGGCACGATCCAAGTCTGCCGCGCCAGCTCGCGCAAAGAGAGATTGGCGCGCTTGGCCAAGGGATGATCGCGCCGCGCGACGGCAATCACCGGATCGTCGAACAGCCGATCTTGCACGACATCCGGCGACAGCGGCGTCTCGCGCAGCGCCCCGACGATGAAGTCGAGGCGCCCGTCCCGCAAGGGCTCGATCAGGCTTTCGAATTCGCCGTCGAACACGGCGACGTCGTCGAGCGGACGCGAGGCCGTGAACGCCACGAGGGCGCGCGGCAACAGGACCGAGCGCGCGAAGGCCAGCGCGCCGATGGCGATCTTGCCTTGGGCGATGCCGCGAAGCTCGCGCAACTCCTCTTGCGCCTGGTCCAATTCGTTCAGGGCCAGGCGTGCGCGGCGAATCATCGCCAGGCCAGCCGGCGTCGGCGTCACGCCGGAGCGGGCGCGGATGAACAGCTCGGCATCGCAGTCGCGTTCGAGCTGGCGAATGGCCTTGGTGACCGCTGGCGCCGTGATGTTGAGCTTGCGCGCCGCGGCGGCGATGCTGCCGTTGTCGGCGACGACCAAGAGCGCCTGCAATCTGAAGAAATTTGGTCTCATCTTCGCCCCGCCCTCTTCCACCGGTCCGCCGCTTGGCCGGCAGACCTCACGATATAAGAAAACCGCCGCCCCGGCTGCCGCTGCCCATGCGTTTTACCCGGGCCAAGGCGGCAAACCGGAGACCCATAGCATCAGGCATGCTTGCAAGATATTCACGTCATAGTTAAAGTATTTACCATCACTTATAACGGTAATACCTTTAACTCTCTCCTTAGCCTGCGAGTTTGCCATGATCACCGCTGCCCAGATGCGCGCCGCTCGCGCCCTGTTGGATATCGACCAAAAGAAATTGGCCGAGTTGGCCGGCGTGTCCTGGCCGACGATCCAGCGCATGGAGGCAAGCGACGGCAATGTGCGCGGCGTCGTCGACACCCTGACCAAGGTCGTCGAGGCGCTCAACCGCGCCGGAATCGAATTGATCGGCGACGAGGCCGTCAGCGGTGGCGGCGGACGCGGCGTGCGTTTCGTGCGCCCGAAGCCGCCGGCGCGGCGGAAAGTCTAGGAGCTTTCATTGCGATGGTGCTCGCCCTTTCCGGGCGGGCCATCCGCCGATGAAACAGGCAAAGGCAGGATCATCATGAGCATGCGGCCGAGCGAACCGAGTTTCATCGCGCTTTACACCCCGAAGCTCGTCACCGTGCTGCGCGAGGGTTACGGCCTTGCCGGCCTGCGTGCCGACATCGTCGCCGGCCTCACCGTCGCCATCGTCGCCCTGCCGCTCTCCATGGCGATCGCCATCGCGTCGGGCGTATCGCCCGACCGCGGGCTCTACACCGCCATCGTCGGCGGCTTTCTCGTCTCGCTGCTCGGCGGCAGTCGTTTTCAGGTCGGCGGCCCTGCCGGCGCCTTCATCGTGCTGGTTGCCGCCACGGTGCAACAGCACGGCATCGACGGGTTGCTGCTCGCCACGCTGATCTCCGGCCTCGTTCTCGTCATCGGCGGCTTTCTGCGGCTCGGCGATTTCATCAAATACATCCCCTTTCCCGTTACCGTCGGCTTCACCGCCGGCATCGCCGCCATCATCTTCGCCAGCCAGATGAAGGAAGCCCTGGGCCTGACCTTGGCCGGCGACGAGCCGGGGCCTTTCCTGCCCAAGCTGCTGGCTCTGGAAGCGGCCCTGCCGACGGTCAATCTCGCCGCCGTCATGATCGCAGGCCTGACCATCGGCCTCATTCTCATCGTGCGCGCCGTCAATCAGCGCTGGCCGGCGCTGCTCATCGCCATTGCCGCCGCCAGCCTGGCCGCCGCCCTGTTCGATCTGCCGGTGGCGACTATCGCCAGCCGCTTCGGCGGCATTCCGCACGCCCTGCCGTTGCCGCGCCTGCCGGCAATGGACATGCCCTTATTTCTCGCCGTGCTGCCCAACGCACTGGCCTTCGCATTGCTCGGCAGCATCGAAAGCCTGCTGTCCGCCGTCGTCGCCGACAGCATGACCGGCCGGCGTCACCGCTCCAATTGCGAACTGGTGGCGCAAGGCGTCGCCAATATCGGTACCTCGCTCTTCGGCGGCATTTGCGTGACAGGTACCATCGCGCGCACCGCGACGAACGTACGCGCCGGCGCGCGCGGCCCGGTCGCCGGCATGATGCACGCGCTGTTCCTGCTGCTGTTTATGCTGCTGGCGGCGCCGCTCGCCGGCTACATCCCGCTCGCCGCGCTTGCCGGCTTGTTGATGGTCGTCGCCTGGAACATGATCGAGAGGCATCAGATCATGATGCTGCTGCGCACATCGCGCGGCGAGGCGCTGGTGCTGGTCGTAACCCTGACATTGACCGTGTTCCGCGATCTGATCGAGGGCATCGTCGCCGGCTTCGCCCTCAGCGCCCTGCTCTTCATCCACCGCATGGCTCAATCGGTGGCCGTCGAGACCGGCATGCCGGTCGCCACGGCCGACCGTGCCGACGACGCGGGCGGCGAACGCAAGCCGTACGATTCGGGCATCGCAACCGACCGCGACATCGTCGTCTATCGGATTTCTGGCGCGTTTTTCTTCGGCGCGGCGGCGTCGGTCGGCGCGGCGCTGGAGGACATCGGCGTCTCGCCGAAAGCTTACGTGATCGACTTCGCCGCCGTCAGTGTGATCGATTCGACGGCAGCCAGCGCCATCGGCGCCTTCGTCCGCAAAGCGCAGGGGCAGAACGCCAAGGTCTTCATCTCGAGCGCGCGGCCGGCCGTAGAGCGCATCCTCGCGGGGCACGACATCCATCCGCCGAGCACCGTCTTCGCGCCGACGCTGGATGCCGCTTTAGCCGCGGCGCGCAGCGGCTAAACGCCGTTACGACGGGTCGGCCGTCGGCGATTCGCCCTTGGCGAAGCGCTTCTGCTTCACGCCGCGGATGTCTTTGCGCGTAGCGTGATCGATGATCATCACATTCTCCTGCGAGCCCGAACGGGCCGCCATCATGATCATCGGGCCGGAGCCGCTATTCTCCAATTTGTAGAACGAGCCGCCGGTGATCAGCGCCGCCATGCCGACGCCGAGCACGGCCTTGCCGCCATCGGGGAAATGCATCGTGCATTCGCCGTCGAGGCAGATGAAGGTCTGGTCCTCGTTGTGGCAATGCATCTCGTCATGATCGCCGGGATCGGGATAATAATGCACCCAGCTGTGCAGCTTGCGGGTGTTCATCACCACCGTGCGCTTCTTGGTTTTCAGCGCGATTTCGATGGGATTGATGATTTCGATCGCCATGACGTTCTCCCTGGGCGGCTTCTTCGTTCTTGGCCAAATCCTCTGCCTACAGCCTCTTGCTGTCAACCGGATGCGCATCGTTCGCAAGGCGAACGCGAGGCGCTTGCACCTTGATAAATTGAGCTTTTTCGGAACCGGTGCTAGAGCATGAGGCGGCATGACCGATGCCCGGCAGAGCGCAAGGCGACGACATGAGCAGCATTGAAGAACAGTGGCGCGACGAGGCGAATGCCGCATGGCTTTACAAGGCGGTGCATGACGCCGAACCCAATCCGCGCCTGCAGGAAATGTTTCTCGACCTCGCCAAGGCGGCCGAACGCCAAGCGGCGATCTTCGCGCGCGATCTCGGCCCGGCCCTACCGACTTTCAAACCCGACATGCGCTCGCGGCTCGTCGCCGCCATCGTCCGCCTGACCGGCCCGAAGCGCGCCCGCCCGTTGCTGGCCGCCATGAAGATTCGCGGCCTATCCGTCTATGCCAGCGCCAGTCCGCGCCCCGCCCACGCCATGCCGCATGCGGTCGGCGAATTCGGTCAGGAACATCGCGCGACCGGCGGCGGCACGCTGCGCGCCGCAGTGTTCGGCGCCAATGACGGCGTCGTCTCCAACACCTGCCTGATCCTCGGCGTCGCCGGCGCGGCGGCCGAACCGCGCACCGTGCTGCTGACCGGCGTCGCCGGCCTGCTCGCCGGCGCCTTCTCCATGGCGGCGGGCGAATATGTCTCGGTGCGCTCGCAGCGCGAGCTCTACGAACATCAGATCGCCCAGGAGCGCGCCGAGCTCGACCGCTACCCCGAGGAAGAGGCCGAGGAGCTGGCGCTGATCTATGCCGCGCGCGGCGCGCCGATCGAGGAGGCGCGGGTGATGACGCGCGCCATGCTGAGCAATCGCGAGGAAGCGCTCAAGACGCTGGCGCGCGAGGAGCTTGGCCTCAACCCCGACGATCTCGGCTCGCCCTGGGGCGCGGCGATCTCCTCCTTCATCGCCTTCAGCATCGGCGCGATCATACCGCTACTGCCTTTCCTGATCGGCCACAGCGCCAACAGCCTGGTCATGGCCTGCGCGGTTAGCGGCACTGCGCTCTTCGCCATCGGCGCTACTCTCAGCCTGTTTTCCGGCCGTAGCGCCCCGCTCGGCGGCCTACGCATGCTGCTGATCGGCGCCGCCGCCGGCGCCGCCACCTATTTCATCGGCGGCCTGCTCGGCGTCGGCCTAAGTTAGCAAGCTAAAACTAGATCATCTCTTTACGGCATACTTAGACAAAAACTCTTCGTATGTGCGCAAGGCCTTCATGTGGCTATGCATAGGCTGGTCTGCATGACAGCCCAGACAAAGAACTTTTAAATTTTCACACGATACATTGTTCTTTTGTCCATCAAGATGGTGCACGTGAACAAAGTATTTATCGTGACTTAGATTAAGACTGCAGTCTTCACACTGATAATTTTTTTCCCTCTTTAAAGCTTCAGAAATTGGACCCCAATTATCCGGGTAATCATTTAAGGGGGCATTATCAGAGTTGTAGTGCGGATCTATTGAAATCAAATCTTTGGGATATATTTCAAAGAAGGCCTTCAACGAAAATTCTCTGCGAATTCTTTCGCGTAAAGCGGATAATGCTGGCTGATAGCTAAAACCGTTCCATCGCATGTGATCCAAACAGTTCTGGCAAACCATGAGCTTCTCCGTTGACGATCTACGCTGATCAACAACATTAATCACGAAGAACCCATCGTCTCTTGACGCCGCGACATAACGCTGCCATCGATTTTTACGGTGCATCGAGTCTAAAGTACGGCAGTAAGAAAGATGATACCGAGGTAATTCATAGCTTCCACCATACGAAGAAACGTCGCGAATATAAGCAATAACTCGCCTACCTTTGACGCTAAGTGTGCCATCGCTTTCAACCTTGATATCGCCTAAATCAAGGTCAATTCCCTCTCTCCCCAGTCGCTGAATAAAATCAGGATCCAGGAAACTAGATTTACGACTTACAAAGGCTTCAATTAGCGGAGCCTTCATATCAAAACGCAGCCCGTTAAACAGAGAGTCTGCGAGAAAATTTATCAATTTCATTTTGTCGCCAGCTGAGCCGAGATTGAATTCAACTGCTCGTCGGCATTTGTCACTATTCGGAACTCGACTCTCTGTGAGGCAAGCTCATCTAATTCGCCGTCATTTTTTGTGATGGGTCGGGATGAAGACAATCCATTCGCCGTCATGTGTTGAATAAGCCAGGTTTGGCTATCCGATACTTCTGACAATTTAAGAATGTACTCAAGCGCCGCCCGCGTTCTCGACTGTGATAAGTCCATATTTCTAATATATGCGTCTTGTACGTTGGTCGCGTTTCTCCAGAAACTTGATGTATGACCTTCGATTCTAATTTCTTTCACTACTGGCCTAAATTTTTCCGATGTGAGAATTGCAAGATAGCGCGGGAAAAAACTTGAAAGAATTTCTTGAAAACGCGGCCTCAGGACAGCCGATCCAGTTGCAAACAATACTTCTGGATTACGAAATCTAAGGGTCATATCCCCCAAAAAATCAGCATCCCACTGCTTCAAATCCTTCTGGAATTCCTCTTGAAGTGCCCTTAATAAATCCTCGCGAGTGACTTCATATTCGCGAACTACCAATGTCGTGGTTTGCTCGACTCGCAGCATATACACGGCTGCAAGCAACATAAAAATCATCATAAGCCCGGTCATAAGATCACTTAAGGGTATCCAATGACTTTGGCCTGACTGCTCCATTTCTACCCCCTTCCAACTTGGACCAAATCACGGAGACGCTCGGTTAGGGGTGTGTAATCCTCTACGAACTTTTGACTGAGCGAAGCCAACTGACGACCTAATGTTTCGAGGCTATCGTTCAGCTCTTTCTGCAATGCTTTGTCGAGGGCGAGAACGCCTTCTTTGATAATTCTGGAATTCTCAGATAATCCCTCCCCCAAATCTTTCTGGGCGCTTTTTAAAACGTCGGCCAACATATTCTTCATTTCGGCATTTGCTGATTGCACCTGAACACCGAAATTTTTAGTACTTGCCGCCATTTCAGTATGGACCTGTTTAAAGCTTTCCCCGGCGTCCTTAGTGATTTTCTGAACTTCAGCTTGCAAGTTTGCTGCATTGTCAGAGAAGTCTTTTGTGAGCACCTTCAGCGTGTCCTGCGTCTTCTGCATGCCGTCGCGTAGCTCGCTGAGCATCTGAGAAACTTTATCCCCAAACGTAGGGGTCACATCTTTCATTGTAGAAAGAACATCTGCCAGACTTCGTTCTTGTTGATAAAGCGTTTCACCATGTGCTTTCAGCAAATCTAGCTGTTGGCGCAGGTGATCAGCAATTTCGCTGAATGACTCGGCCTTATTAAGCAAGTCTCTGAAGCTTTCTGCAGCACTACGCATATCCTCGGACGTCGATTTTTGAAATATTTTAAGCGCCTCAAGCTCCTCCTTATATTGCAGCTGCCAAACAACAAGCTTCTCGACCGCCTGATTAAGTTGTTTGAAATTCTCCCCAAACTGCTCAGTAAGATTCTTATTAAAGTCGGAAATCACTTGTTGAAGCGCTTCTATGATCGCTTTTTGATTATTCTCGACCATGTGAGCCGCAAAATTTTTAAACTCGTGTATCAACTCATCGAGTTTGTCTTTGCTTTCTTGTCTCTGCAGTTTGAATTGTGAAAGCAATGTACCCTGCTCTTCGCCTACCAATCCTCGGCGAAGCGCCACCATGGATGAGACAACATCTTCAAGTGATGCTGCTTTTACCTCCTCTCCGCTGGGAGTAGGACTTCGTCTAACGTGATGAAGAAAGCGGATATAAAGAGCGCCACCCACACCAGCTACAGATGACCAGAAGGCAGTTTTGACACCGCCTAGTAGGATAGGAACACTAGTTTGAATTTTTGTGGTGTCGAACTCTAGAAGCGCTAAGGCAATGCCCAGAAAACAACCCAAAATTCCGAGGGTTGTTAGCACTTCCGGACCATGCGAAATGGCGAAGCGATTAAACCGCAAATGACCAAAGTAAATGGTCACAAAAAAAATGATGATCAGAAAGATAAGTGTTTCTCGCGACGCCAGAATGATGTCGAGCGCAGGCCAATAAGACATAATATCCCCCCGTGTAATTCCCGGCCGATAGTGACCGAGAGATTATGAGAATGTCTACTAGTTGCTCGCAAACCCATTCGTAAACGGTGGTGCTTATAATAGCGCCGCCACCTATTTCATCGGCGGCCTGCTCGGCGTCGGGCTCGCTTAGGTCCGGGCAAAAAACAGGCGTCGTACGGAAACCCGCGCGACGCCTGCCTTGACGCGATTACAGCTTCAGCTTGTAGAGATCGATGACGTTCTGGCTCAGCAGGCTCTTCTGCCGCGCCGGATCGAGATCGCCGATCTGCTTGGCGAGGAAAGTGCGCGAGTTCGGCCAGGTCATGTTGGCGTGCGGATAATCGCTCGACCACATGCAGTTCTTATCGCCCCAATATTTCAACGCCTGGGCGCCGACGAAATCGTCCATGAACGTCGCATAGAAATGTTCGCTGAAGATTTCGCTCGGCAGACGGTCGATTTCGAATTTCTCCTGGGCCGGGCCGGGCTTGGAGAAGCGCTTGTAGTAGTAGTCCCACTGCTGGATCACGAAGGGGAGCCAGCCGATCTCGCTCTCGACGATCTCGACCTTGAGTTTTGGATGGCGGTTGAACACGCCCGACCAGATCAAGTCGTAAACCGTGGTGACGGCGTCCTGGGTCTTGATATTGACCGAGCCGCGGATCTTTTCCATGCCCTTGGCGGTGGGACCGACCTTGTAATTGAAGCCGCTGAGGATGTGGAAGTTCATCACCGCGCCGGCTTCCGCCGCCGCCGCCCACAGCTTCTCATAATGGCCCGAAAGAATCGGCAGATCGGGATGCGGCACCTGCCAGATCAGGCCGCCGATCAGGCCCATGTCGAGGCAGCGGTGCAGTTCCTTGATCGCCACGTCGATGTCGTAGACCGCGAGACAAGGCACGCCGAACAGGCGCTTGGGCGCGGTGGCGCAATATTCCGCCAGCCAATCGTTGTAGAGGCGGAACGCCGGCTCCTGCACTTCCTTCTTCGTGGCGAAGGCGCGCAGGGTCACCGTCGGATAGAGCACTTCGGCGGCGACGCCGTCGCGATCCATGTCGAGCAGACGCTGCTTGGGATCGAGGCCGCCCTGCGGACGCTTGTCCGGCGGATAGGACATCAGCTGCGGCAGCTGCTCGCGCAGGTTCGCCGGCATGCTGTCCCACAAGGTGATCGGCTCATCGACATGCGAGTCGGCCGAAACGATCAGCGACGGCAGCGACTTGGCTTTCTCGACGTATTTCGCGTCGGCCGTGCGGGCCGACATTTCCTCGATGGCGATGGCCATACTTTTCACTCCCTCTCTGTGAATCCGGGCCGCAGCGTTGCGAGGACGCGCGGTCATTGGCGAAGATCATCCTCCCCCGCCCGGGCGACTTCAAGCCTCGCCCATGACAGGAAGCTGTTAAAATGTCGATTTGCGCCCTGCGGAATGCCGCGTTTCAAAATTCCTATTGGGTTTTGCCGATCGCCGCCGTCACCTTGGCGATGACCTCTTGCGGTGTCGCGGCGAGCGCCTGGATCATGGCCGTCATCTCGTCGGCCAGCACCACATCTTCGCCGGCTCGTCATTGTCGGCGCTCAAATAGCTCCTGATAACGCTCAGGACAGGGCAATCATATCCGCTCCGTAAGCGATACTTAGCGCAACGGGCGATCGTATAGCCGTGCGGAACGCTGCCGCGCACCATCTGGCGATTGCGTTAAGTTCGCCCCGCCATCTCGGCGCCGTCGGAGGGTTTCAGACGCACGAAGCCGAGCACCGACAGCACCGGGAACAGGCCAATGATGACGAAGGCCCAGTGGAAATCCGTCGCCGTCAAAATCTCGCTGCCACCCGCCACCAAGCCGATGACGGTGGCCGCAAGGGCGACGCCGAAGCTGCTCGACAACTGCTGCATCACGCTGGCGAGGCTGGTGCCGCGGCTCAGGTTCTGCGACGTCAGGTCGGCGAAGGCGAGCGCATTGACGTTGGTGAATTGCACCGACCGGGCGACGCCGTAGAACAGCAGATAGACGAACATCATCCAATGCGGCGTGTCGGGCTGGAACAGCGCCATGCCCATGGTGAACAGGCCGAGCACGCTGGCGTTGTAGAGCACGAGATTGCGAAAACCGAAGCGCCGCGCCAGCGGCTTGGCGATGGTTTTGACCCCAATGGCGCCGACATTCATCACGAAGGTGATGAGGCCGGAAGCGATCGGCGAAAGGCCGAAGGCCACCTGCAGCATCAAGGGCAGCAGGAACGGCACGGCGCCGATGGAGATGCGGCAGAGACTGCCGGCCAAGGTCGAAGCGCGGAAGGTACGCAGTCGGAAGAGCGTCAGGTCGAGCACCGGATTGGCGCTGCGCAAGGCATACCAACCGTAAATGCCGAGCAGAACGGCCGCTAGCGCGAACAGCGCGACCGTCACCTGCAGGGCGACGATGCGGTGGCCGAGAAATTCGATGGCCAGTTGGAGGCAGGCGAGGCCGAAACCGACGACGACGAAGCCCTTGATGTCGAAGCGGGGCGGACGCGGCGTGTCGAAATTCTTGACGTATTTCAGCGCCAGCAGAATGCCGACGATGCCGAAGGGAATATTGACGAAGAACACCCAGCGCCACGACAGATAGGTCGTGATCAGGCCGCCGACCACCGGGCCGAGGCTTGGGCCGATGAGGGCGGGAATCGAGACGAAGGCCAACGCGGCGTACAGCTGCTCTTTGGGAAAGCTGCGCCCCAATATGATGCGGCCGACCGGCGTCATCAGGGCGCCGCCCAAGCCCTGCAGCACGCGGGTCGCCACCAGCATGCCGAGGCTGTCGGCGAAGCCGCAGGCGGCCGAGCTCAAGGTGAAGATGGCGATAGCCCAGCAGAAGACGCGGCGCGGGCCGAAACGATCGGCGATCCAGCCGCTGATCGGAATGAACACCGCCAGAGTGATGAGATAGCTGGTGATGGCGAGCGACAGCTTAAGCGGGCTCTCGCCTAAGCCCTCAGCCATCTGCGGCAGGGAGGTGGTGAGAATCGTCGAGTCGAGCTGGCTGATGAACATGCCGCTGGCCACGACCCAGGGCACCATGCCCCGGTGCGGAGCGGGCGGCAGCATGGCGGCTTCAGCCGGGGCGGACGGTAAGGTGTCGGGCATGTCGCAGAGGCAATAGCCCTATCCGCTGTCGCGGTAAATAGGGCCGTGGCGGCGGCAAGTTCGCGCCCCGAAAAGGCGAAATTCTATAAGACCGTGCGCACGCGGCCCGCGATCAAGCCATGACGTCGAGCAGCGCCGGCTTGATCCCGAGCTGATCGATCAAACGCTGCAATTCGCTTTTTGCCTGGGCATTGCCCTGCTGGTGGCGCTCGGCGAGGATCAGTTCGTTCTTCAGCGAATGTTCAAGACCAATCAGCTCAGTGACCCTCACCTTATAGCCATGGGCTTCGAGCACCAGGCCGCGAATGACATTGGTGATATGCGCGCCGAATTCGCGCCGCTGGATCGGATGGCGCCACAGCTGATGCAGCGCGCCCTTCTCGGTCTTGAGCAGTTGCGCGACCTCCGCCTGGCAACAGGGCACCAGGGCGATGACCTTCGCCTTGTGGCGCAAAGCGAAGCGAATGGCATCGTCGGTCGCCGTATCGCAGGCATGGAGTGCCGTGACCATGTCGACGGAACCGGGCAATTGCGCTTCGGCGATCGGCGCAGAAACGAACTCCATGCGGTCAAATCCCATCTCCGCCGCCAGCCGGCGCGATGCCTCGACCAGTTCGGCGCGCGTTTCGACGCTGACGACGCGGCCGCGACCGGCGGGACCGAGGATCAGTTCATAGAGCACGAAGCCGAGATAGGATTTGCCGGCGCCGAGATCGGCGAGGACCGGCACTTCAATCTCGGCCAGCAGGGCGTCGAGCGACGGTCGCAGGGCTTGCGTCAAATGCAGCACCTGCTTGAGCTTGCGCCGCGAATCGGCGTTGAGCTGGCCGTCGCGCGTGAGGATATGCAGCGCCTTCAGCAGCGGAACGGACTTGGCGGCGTCCTGACTCGGCCAGAGCTCCGCGATCACGTCCTGTTCCGGCGCCTTCTTGCCATGGCGCGGCATATCCTCGTCTCCCGTGCGGCGCGGCTACTTGCGCGTCGCCGACCAGTTGGCGCCCTTCATGCTCTTGCCATCCACCGTGCCGCTATATTTGGCGCTGCCGGCGGTGAAGGAAATCTCCGTGCCCTTCATCTTGGCGTCGGTGATCGGCGTCGTGCCCAGCGTGCCGCTCAGCATCTGGTACTGCTGCGTCAGCTTGAGTTCCTGATTGCCCATCTGCCAGGTGCCGGCGACCTCCGCCGGGACGATCCACAGCAGCGCGCGGCACCAGCTGTTGCAATCCTGCGCGCTGACGGTAGTCGTCTCGTCAGGCTCCCAATCGCCCATCGGGAAGGTGTTGGAGACGACGCGCGTGCCCGGCTTCTGCTTGAGGATGGTCGGACGCAGCCGCTCGTTGAGCGACGGCAGCAGGAAGAGCGTGATGACCGTCGCCTTGGAATAATCGCTCTCGAAGATGTCGGCCTTTTCGAAGGTGGCGAGGTTGCTGACGCCAGCCGCGGCGGCGTTCTTCTTCGACAGTTCGACCAGGTCCGGGTTGTATTCGATACCGTAGGAGCGCGCGCCGCGCTTGGCCGCTGTGATTACTGTCCGGCCATCGCCCGAGCCGAGATCATAGACGATGTCGTCCTTCGTCACCTTGGCCATGTCGAGCATCTTCTGGACCAGTTCGTCGGCGGTCGGCACCCAGACGACATCCTTGCCGGCCTGGAACACTTCGGGCTTATACCCGGCATCCTGCGCCAAGGCGGGGGTCGAGAACGCGACGAAGGAAGCCAGAACGGCCGTGGTCATGAATTTTGCTGAAGAAACACGAGAAAGGGTCATGCTTTGCTCCTGTGGAAAAACCGGTCGGCATTATAACCGAGCGCCCTGGCGGCGGCTGATCACAGTCTAGACAGAATTCCGAGGAAACTGAACGGTCACGCAGGCGCAAACCGGCCTCCGGGCGGCGGCGGCCCGACAAAAGAAGGCCGCCGGTCAAGCCCAAAGATCGCTTGGCATTTGCCCGCGCTTATTCTTATTTCACGCTCCTCTCGTGGGGCAGCCTCAAGGACGACATGACCGCCAACAGCAGTAGCGACATCGCGCGCATCGCCGCCATCATCGCCAAGGACATCAACGCCAAGCCCGAACAGGCGGCGGCGGCCATCGAACTGCTCGACGGCGGCGCGACGGTTCCCTTCGTCGCGCGCTACCGCAAGGAAGCGACCGGCGGTCTCGACGACACGCAGCTCCGCACCCTCGCCGAACGGCTGGTCTATCTGCGCGACATGGACAGCCGGCGCGCGGCGATCCTCTCCTCCATCGAGGAGCAGGGCAAGCTAACCGACGATCTGAAGATCAAGATCGCTCTTGCCGTCACCAAAGCGGAACTTGAGGACATCTACCTGCCCTATAAGCCCAAGCGCCGGACCAAGGCGGAAATCGCCCGCGAGCGCGGCCTCGGACCGCTGGCCGAGGCGATCTTCGCCGACCGCGCCGCCGTGCCGGCCGAACTGGCCGCCGCCTATATCACGGGCGAGGTGCCGGACGCGAAGGCGGCGCTCGAAGGGGCCCGCGACATCCTGTCCGAGCAGTTCGCCGAAAACGCCGACCTCGTCGGCCGTCTGCGCGGCTACATGAAGGAGCGCGCCATGCTGCGCGCCCGCGTCGTCGAGGGCAAACAGACCGAGGGTGCGAAATTCTCCGACTATTTCGACCATGCCGAGCGTTGGGCCGTCGTCGCCGGCCATCGCGCCCTCGCCATGCTGCGGGGCCGCAACGAGGAGGTTCTCTCGCTGGACCTCGAGCTCGACGCCGACGATCCAGCGCCGATCAAACCGGCGCAGCGCATGGTCGCCGCCGCCTTCGAAATCGGCGGCGACCTGCCTGGCAACAAATGGCTGATGGATGTCGCCGGCTGGACCTGGCGGGTGAAACTGTCGCTGCATCTCAACCTCGATCTGATGCGCGAACTGCGCGAGCGTGCCGAGGAAGAAGCTATTCAGGTGTTCGCCCGCAACCTCAAGGACCTGCTGCTCGCCGCGCCGGCCGGCTCACGCGCCACCATGGGGCTCGATCCCGGCATCCGCACCGGCGTGAAGGTTGCCGTGGTCGACGGCACCGGCAGGCTGCTCGCCACCAGCACCGTCTATCCCTTCCCGCCGAAGAACGATCTGCGCGGCACGCAGGCCGAACTAGCCAGCCTGGTGCACAAGCATGGCGTCGAGTTGATCGCCATCGGCAACGGCACCGGCAGCCGCGAAACGGAAAAGCTGGTGGCCGACATGCTGGCCCTGTTGCCCGCCGCGGCTGGCGCGCAAAAGCCGACCAAGGTCATCGTCAGCGAGGCCGGCGCCTCGGTTTATTCCGCCTCGGAAACGGCGTCGCGCGAATTTCCCAATCTCGACGTGTCGCTGCGCGGCGCTGTCTCAATCGCGCGCCGCCTGCAGGATCCGCTCGCCGAGTTGGTGAAGATCGAGCCGAAATCCATCGGCGTCGGCCAATATCAGCATGACGTCGACCAGTATCGCCTCGGCAAATCGCTCGAGGCCGTGGTCGAGGATGCGGTGAATGCCGTCGGCGTCGATCTCAACACGGCGTCGATCCCGCTGCTGGCGCGCGTCTCCGGCCTCGGCACCTCCCTGGCCGAAGCCATCGTCGCCCACCGCGACGCCACCGGGCCCTTCGCCAGCCGCAAGGAATTACTCAAGGTCGGCCGGCTTGGCCAACGCACCTTCGAGCAATGCGCCGGCTTCCTCCGCATTCCGGGCGGCGCCGAGCCGCTCGACGCCTCCGCCGTCCATCCGGAAGCCTATGGCGTCGCCGAAAAAATCGTCGCCGCCTGCGGCCGCGACCTGCGCGCGCTGATGGGCGACAGCGCCGCCCTCAAGGCGCTCGATCCGCGCGCCTTCGTCGACGAGCGCTTCGGCCTGCCCACCGTGCGCGACATCATCGCCGAGCTGGAGAAGCCCAGCCGCGACCCGCGCCCCGGCTTCAAGACCGCGACCTTCGCCGACGGCATCGACGAGATCAAAGATCTCAAGCCCGGCATGATGCTCGAAGGCACCGTGACCAATGTCGCGGCCTTCGGCGCCTTCGTCGACATCGGCGTGCACCAGGACGGATTGGTCCATGTGTCGCGGCTCGCCGACCGCTTCGTGAAGGACCCGCATGAGGTGGTCAAGGCCGGCGACGTGGTGAAGGTGCGCGTCGTCGAAGTCGACATTCCGCGCAAGCGCATCGCCCTCACCATGCGCAAGGACGGCGGCAGCGAAGCCGCGCCGCGCGCGCCGATGCGCGATTCTGGCAAGCCCAACCGCCTGCCGCCGCAGCGCAGCACACCGCCGACGCAAGGCGCCTTCGGCGCCGCTCTCGCCGAGGCGCTGAAGCGGAAGTAGCCGAACTTAGCGGGATTACGCCGCTAATTGGATAATCCCGATACCGTCGCGCGGCACCTTGTCGCTCCCGTTCACTCAGCCTATTCGTCGAGGCCGTCGCCGGCCATCGCCTTATAAGCCGAGCGCCGTCAGGCCTGCGTGGTCGTCAGGTCGCCGGCCGAGCGGCCAGTGAAACTTGCGGTCTGCGGCGGCAATCGGCAAATCGTTGATGCTGGCGATGCGCTGACGCATACGGCCCGTCTGGTCGAACTCCCAGTTCTCGTTGCCGTAGCTGCGATGCCATTGCCCGTTGGCGTCGTGCCATTCATAGGCGAAACGCACGGCGATGCGGTTTTGATGAAAGGCCCAGACCTCCTTGACGAGACGGTACTCCCGTTCGCGTTCCCACTTCGTCTTTAGGAACGTGCGAATGGCATCATGTCCGACGATAAATTCAGCGCGGTTGCGCCATGCCGAGTCGGCCGTGTAGGCCAATACCACGCGGTCCGGATCGCGGCTGTTCCACGCGTCTTCCGCCATGCGCGCCTTTTCGGCTGCCGTCTCGAATGTAAAGGGAGGCAGGGGCGGCTTGTCGGTTGTCGCTACATTCATGACGGTGCTTTCGTTTCGCCTCGGTCCACCCGACGCCTGCGGCGCACGCCTGGCGTTTTGGATCAATAGCGCCGATAGGGCAGGAACTTGCCGCTCATCACCAGCTTGACGCGATCGCCCTTCGGGTCGGGCAGACGTTCCATCGTCATATCGAAGTCGATGGCGCTCATAATGCCGTCACCGAACTCTTCCTGGATCAACTCTTTGAACGTCGTGCCATAGACCTGCACCAACTCGTAGAAACGATAGATAAGCGGGTCGGTCGGCGGGCCCGGCGGCAGCGAGCCGCGATAAGGGATTTCCTGCAGGATTTGAATTGCCTCTGCGCCGAGACCGAGCAACTTGCCGGCCTTCTTAGCCTGCTCCTCGGTGAGCACCATTTGGCCCAGCAACGCGCATGTGATAACGATCGGCGAAGTTTTCGGATCGACCTTCTTGGCGATCGTGTTCCAGCCCAGTTTCTTCGCCCGCTTCGCGGACAGCACCGCCTCGGTCACATCGGCACGTTTCATAGCGTTGGTCTCCATTGGTAGGGGATAATCATTTGCCGGGATTGCGCCCGTTCGCCGCGAGGGGCACCACGCCGGCCTCGCGCGCGCCGGGATGCACGAAAGGACGATGGCGTGCGTCGAACGGCCGGGCGGCGATCTCGTCATTGAAGACGCGCGATCGGTTGACCAGAAATTCGATGAGATGGTTGCGCATCGGGTAATAGGCCGGATGCCGGTGAACATCGCTGCGCGAGCGATCCATCGGCAAGGTATTGACGACGATCTCGGCGAGCTTGGCCTCGGGCCCGTTCGTCATCAGCAGCACCTTATCGGCGAGCAAGATTGCCTCGTCGACGTCGTGGGTGATCATAAAGACGGTTTGGCGCGTCTCGCGGCAGATGCGCAGCACTTCATCCTGCAGAACGCCGCGGGTCAGCGCGTCGAGCGCGCTGAACGGCTCGTCCATCAGGAGAATCTTCGGCTCAATCGCGAGCGCGCGGGCGATGCCGACGCGCTGCTTCATCCCCCCCGACAAAGCCGCCGGCCGCTTGCCCTCGGCGCCGGTAAGATTAACCAAATCGATATATTTTTGGCAATGCGCGCGGACTTTCGCCTTGTCCCATTTCGGCCAGCGCGAGCGCACCGCGAAGGCGAGATTGCCCATCACCGTCATCCAAGGCAGCAGGGCGTGGCCCTGGAAGATGACGGCGCGATCCAGACTCGGCCCGACGATCTGCGTTCCGGCGACGATGACTTCGCCGCCGCTTTGCTGCTCCAGGCCGGCGAGCACGTTGAGGATCGTCGTTTTGCCGCAGCCCGAATGGCCGATCAGGCAGACGAATTCGCCGGGCTCGACGTTGAACCACAGATCCCCGAAGACCGTGGTCGGCCCATAGCTCTTGGCCAAGCCTTGAACCTGGATCATCGGCGGAGACGTCGCTTTCATCGTCTCACTCCGGATAGGTAACGAGCCGCGCGAGCCGCGCGAGCAGTTGATCGAATATCAGACCGATCAAGCCGATGAACAGGATTGCCGTGATGATATTGGTGATCGAAAGGTTGTTCCACTCGTTCCACACGAAGTAACCGATGCCCGTGCCGCCGACGAGCATTTCGGCGGCGACGATCACCAGCCAGGCGATGCCGATAGAGATGCGCATGCCTGTCATGATTGTCGGCGCGGCGGCCGGCAGGATGACGAGAAATGCCTTGCGGATCGCATTGACCTCCAGCGTGCGCGCCACATTGAGCCATTCGCGACGCACCGCCATGACGCCGAACGCGGTATTGATCAGCATCGGCCAGATCGAACAGACGAAGATGACGAAGATCGCCGAGGTGTCGCTGTCCTTGATCGTGTAGAGCGCGAGCGGCGAGATCGGCTTCAGAAGCTGGATGAATGGATCCAGCGCCTTATAGACCAACGGCGACATGCCGATGAGAAAGCCGAGCGGTATGGCGACGAGCGCTGCGAGGAGGTAGCCGACCAAGACGCGCAGGATAGAGAATCCGAGCTGGATGCCGATGCCCTTGTCGTTCGTTCCGTTGACGTAGAACGGGTCGAGAATATGCCGCCAAATCGTCGTCGCGACGGCGAGCGGCGTCGGCATCGAGCTTTTTTGCCCCGTCGACGCCGCGGCGCCGAGAAGCTTGGCATATTCCGGGTCCATCGTTTCCGTGCCGGCGCTGGGCAGCGTCGCCAGCTGCCAGGCCAGCACGAAAACGGCGAACAACGCGACGGAGAGAATGGCGGCGCGCAAGGAGAGGCTTTTCTTCATCAGGTGCGGCGGATCGCGAAGCTGGCAATATATTCTTCGGGCTTCTTGGGATCGAACGCCTTGCCCATCACCGAGAACGTCTTGCTCGTCGCGGTCGGCGGAGTCAGGCCCGATTCTTTCATCAGCTTGGTCGCGTCCGTCGCGAGGAAGACCTCGCGCGCGACCTTGTCATAGTCGATATCGCCCTTGATCTGACCCCAGCGCTTCATCTGGGTCATGATCCAGATGGCGAAGCTCTCCCACGGGAACGGGTCGAAATCGATGCGCTTAGGATCTCGCTTTACGTTGCCCAAACCGTCGGCATAGGTGCCGGTCAGCACCTGTTCGACCACCGTGACGGGCTGGTTCAGATAGTTGGCCGGCGCGATGGCTTCGGCGATTTGCTTGCGGTTCGCGTCCTTCGTCGCGAAAGCGGTCGCGTCGATGATCGCCTTGAGCAGCGCCTGGTACGTGTTCGGCATCTGCGTGACGAATTCCTTGCTCGCGGCGAAGGCGCAGCAGGGATGGCCGTCCCAAATCTGCTTCGACAGCGTGTGGATGAAGCCGACGCCGTCGTAGACAGCGCGCTGGTTCACCGGATCGGGCGCCAAGAATCCGTCGATATTGTCGGCGCGCAGGTTGGCCACCATTTCCGGCGGCGGCACCGAGCGGATCTGCACGTCCTTGTCCGGATCGATGCCGTTCTCGGCCAGGAAATAGCGCAGCAGATAGTTGTGCATCGAATAGTCGAACGGGACGGCGAACTTCATGCCCTTCCACGACTTCGGATCCATCTTGTCCTTGTGCTTCATCGCCAAGGTGATGGCCTGACCGTTGATGTTTTCGACCGCCGGCATGGTGTAGGGAATCCGGCTTGAGCCGGCGCCCAGGGTGATGGCGATCGGCATCGGCGACAGCATGTGCGCCGCGTCATATTCCTTGTTCATCGTCTTGTCGCGCACGATGGCCCAACCGGCCGTTTTGACCACTTCGACGTCGAGACCGTGTTTCGTATAGAAGCCCATAGGATGCGCCATGATGATCGGCGTGGCGCAAGTGATCGGAATGAAGCCGACCTTTAGGCTTTTTTTCTCGATCGCGCCCATGCCTTGCGCAAAGGCCTCGCGGGCAAAGCCGAGGGGCAAGGCTTCGGCCAGCGCGGCCATGGCGGTCGAAGCGCCGACGGTGCGCAAGAAGTTGCGGCGCGTGACGTCGTTCGGAATAACCGCGCGCAGAATGGCGGATTCGACGACGCGGTTGTAACGCGCCTCTTCATCGCCTGCGACGGCGAGCGTCTCCTCGCGGCGCGCGGCCGCATCATGGGCGTTCTGGTCGGCATGAGCCCCGCAGGAACAACCGCCGCGATTGAGTTGGATGTCCGAGTCGAATGGATTGTCGAAGGAAGACGCCATAAGTGCCCCCGCAAATGAGCTGCGCCGCAGTGCGGCAGTACCTTCAGCCTTGCAACCCCCGTGCCGCATCTAAAAGTTGCATTTTTTATCAACAGAATAAGATAGTTAGGGAAATTTGGGTTCAGGCTGAGAATCACGAAAAATCGTGTTATACGTATTCTCGTAATCTCAACTACGAGAATTCGTATTATGGATGACTATCGATCCCTGCCCTCGCAGGATCAAGATTGGCTCTTTCGCCAGGTCTTCGTCGCCTGCACCGAGGCGATTTTGATCGTCGATCCACTTGTCGACCGGATCGTCGCGGCCAATCCTGGGGCCTGCCGCCTGCTCGGTTACGACGAAGCCCGCCTCAAGGACGTACGCTTCAGCGCGCTGCATCCCGGCCAATTGCCGAGCCTGATCGTATTCAGCGAAAACGCATTGACCAAAGGCGAGGCCTGGACGCGGACGCTCTCGCCGCAACGGGCCGGCGGCGGTGAGTTGAAGGTCGAATATGCCGCCACCCTGATGCGGCTCGGCGAGCGTGAGCTCTTGCTGTTCACGCTCAGCGATCTCGATACCCGCCAGCAGCGCGATCTCGATGCCAAAGCGCAGGATTATCTGCAGAGCGGCATCGCCCAGTGGCAGCGGGTCGAGCGCTTCTTTCAGGAGATCGAGCAGGAGAACCGACTGATTCTCAGCGCCGCCGGCGAAGGCATTTACGGCGTCAACGCCGAAGGCCGCACCACCTTCGTCAATCCGGCCGCGGAGCAGATTCTCGGCTGGCCTGCCGACGAACTGATCGGCCGCGACATCCACGGCATCGTCCATCATAAGCGGGCCGACGGCAGCCATTATCCCGCCATCGAATGCCCGATTTATGCGGCCTTCCGCGACGGGGCGGTGCACAAGGTCGATGATGAAGTGTTCTGGCGCCGCAACGGCACTCCAGTCTGGGTCGAATATACCTCGACGCCGATCCGCGACCGCGGCGAAGTGGTCGGCGCGGTGATCGTGTTTCGCGACATCAGCGAACGGCGCGAGGCGCAGGACAAGCTGCGCGCCGCGCTTGCCGAAGTCGACAGCCTGCGTCAGCGTCTCGAGCTGGAGAACGCCTATCTGCAGGAAGAAATCCGCGGCGAATCGAACCACCATGAGATCATCGGCCGCAGCGCCGTCATCCAGGCGGTTTTGCGCCAGATTGAATTGGTCGCGCCGACCGATGCTACGGTGCTGATCACCGGCGAATCGGGCACCGGCAAAGAACTGATCGCGCGCGCCATCCATGAAGCCAGCGGCCGGCGCGACCGCCCGCTCATCCGCGTCAACTGCGCGGCCATTCCACGCGAGCTATTCGAAAGCGAGTTCTTCGGCCATGTCAAAGGCGCCTTCACCGGCGCTATCCGCGACCGTATCGGGCGCTTCGAATTGGCCGACGGCGGCACCTTGTTCCTCGACGAGGTCGGCGAAATCCCCCTTGAATTGCAGGGCAAGCTGCTGCGCGTATTGCAGGAAGGGCATTTCGAACGCGTCGGCGAAGAGCGTACGCGACAGGTCAACGTACGCCTCATCGCCGCGACCAATCTCGAACTCAAACAAGAGGTGCGGCGCCGCCGGTTTCGCGAAGATCTCTATTTTCGACTCAATGTTTTTCCGATCGAATCGGCGCCGTTGCGCGAACGGCTCGACGACGTGCCGCTACTCGCGATGCATTTCATCGGCACCATCGGTCGCCGGCTCAATCTACCGCATCTGCGATTGACTCAAGGCGACATCCAGGCGCTCGGCCGCTACGATTGGCCGGGCAACGTGCGCGAATTGGAGAATGTCATCGAGCGCGCCGCCATTCTCGCGCGTGACGGCCGCCTGCGCTTCGACTTGCCCGACGCGCGCCATCCGGCCCCCGCCAAGGCGCCCCCGAAGGCACAATCGCAACAGGGAGGACTGCTGACAGAAGATGCGCGACGCGCGCGCGACCGCGCCAATATCCTGGCCGCCCTCGAAGCCTGCAGCGGCAAAGTCTTCGGCGCCGGCGGCGCCGCGGAATTGCTCGGCGTGAAGCCGACGACTCTGGCCTCGCGCATCAAGTCGCTCGGGCTGAAAGGCGTGCGGACCCCCTGATAAAGCTCGGCCCGCGACGAGGTCGATTTCGAATTGCACACCCATGGCGCAAATCCACCCCTCACCGATTTCTCTGTTAATTCAACTACCTATAGATCCTCCAGCCCGGAAAATTGTGAAATTTTCGACGCGCTTTTGATAGCGATTGCGCGATACTCCCTCTCCAATAGGGAGCAACGACGACCCACGCGCGAAGCCTGGGCGCAATAGAACGAGCGGGCGGCAACGGATGCACGACGATCCCCAGGAACACGGCCATTTCGGCATCAATGACGAAGCGATTTTCGGCCCGGTCGCCGAAGACGGCTTCCCGAGCAATCCGGACTGGCTGCGCCTGACCAGCGTCGGCATCGACATCGGCTCGTCCACCTCCCATCTCATGTTTTCCCGCCTGATCCTGCGCCGGCGCAGCCAAGAGATGTCGAGCGAGTTCGAGGTCGTCTATCGCGAGGTGCTGTACCGCTCGCCGATTTTGCTGACGCCCTATGCCAGCCAAGACTCCATCAACATGGAGGCCCTCGCCGCCTTCATGCGCCGCAGCTACGAGGCGGCCGGCATCGCCATCGACGACGTCGACACCGGCGCCGTGATCTGCACCGGCGAGGCCGTCCGCAAACAAAACTCCGAAGCTATCATCCGGATGCTGGCTGCGGCGGGCGGAAAATTCGTCTGCGCCACGGCAGGCCCCAACCTGGAGGCCGTGCTCGGCGCCCATGGCTCCGGCGCTGTGGCCAGATCGCGCGAAAATGGCGTTTGCCTGCATGTCGACATCGGCGGCGGCACCGCCAAGCTGGCGGTGATCAAGGCCGGCGTCATCGTCGAGACCGCGTCGGTTAACGTCGGGGCGCGATTGCTGGCGTGGGACAACGACAACCGGATCGTCCGCATGGAAGCTGCCGGCCAAACGATCGCGCGCGCCAGCGGCCATCCCCTCGCTCTCGGCGACCAGATCAACGAGGCGGAGAAGCAGGCCCTGGCCGAACGCTTGGCGGACGTTCTCTGCGAGGTCATGCAGCGCCAGCACCTATCGCCCCTCGCCGCCGGCCTGATCGTGTCGGGACCGCTCAAATATAGCGGGCAGATCGACGAGATCAGTTTTTCCGGCGGCGTCAGCGAATATATCTACGGCCTCTACGGCCGCGAGCATGGCGATCTCGGGCCTCTGCTCGGCACCGCCATCCGCCAACGCGTACCGGCGCTCGGCCTATCACTGGCGGGCAGCCTCGAACGCATCCGCGCCACCGTCATCGGCGCCTCGCAATATACCGTGCAGCTCTCGAGCAGCACCGTCTTCATCTCGCGCGCCGGCCTGCTGCCACAGGCCGATCTGCAGGTCGTGCCGGCACATCTGCCGGCTGATCCGACGCTGCTGAGCGCGGCCACGGTCAAGGAGGCGATCCTGCAGGGCTTCGAGCGCCTCGACATCGCACCCGACAGCCTGCAGCGGCCTGTCGCGCTGGCGCTGCTCGGCCCGGTGATCCCCAACCGCGCCTCGATTAAGGCGCTATGCAGCGGCATCCGCCAGACGCTTGGGCCGGTCACCGACTTTCCCTGGATCGTCATCCTCACGGCGGATGTCGCCGGCCTCGTCGGCTCCATCCTCAAGGAGGAGGAAAAGGTGGCGCAGGACATCATCGTCCTCGACGGCATCAAGGTCGGCGAGTTCGATTTCATCGACCTCGGCCAGCCGATCAAAGCGGTCGATGCGATTCCGGCGGTCGTCAAATCCCTGGTGTTTGAAGGCTAAGGCCCGGCGTCGTCCCGCCTAAGTGTCGCGCTCGCTGGTCGGCCCGACCTCGCCGTTGCAGCAAGAGACGAAAGCTTTCATGCGGCAGGGCGCGCCATGGCGGGCCAATTCGGCTTCGAACAGCTCGTGGATCCGCGGATGCTCGTCGGTATATTCGATCTGCCCGCCGCCATCCTTGGTGCTCGTCTCGATCATGGCGGCGCGGCCGGTTGGGGGCAGGAAGCCCGCCGTGCCGGGCCGCATCGCGAGATAGCGCGCGCGGGTCGTGCCGGTGTTGAAATGCTGATGGAAGCAGCCGTCGCTCGGGATGATGACCATGCCGTTTTTCTTCCAGTCGCAACGGCGCAGATCCGACAGGTCGTCTTTCGTCCACAGCAGCGAGAAGCCGACGCCGCTGAGAACGACGAGATGCGCGCCGGGCCCATGGCGGTGGGCCTTCTTGTAAGTGCCGACGGGAAACTCGGAAATATGAGCCTTTTGCGAATTCTTCGCCATTTCCAGCATGACGTTGATGCCGCCGGCGCCGCGCGCTTTCCAGCCGTACAGCGCCATGTCCGGCGCGTTGGGCACGAAGTTAGTTTCCCAGACGCGCCGGTTATAGAGCTTGCCGCCGGCGAACTGGCTGCCGCCCGGCCGGTA
>CAMAVH010000014.1 GCA_945861615.1 Rhizobium sp. Q54
ACGACATCGTGCAGGACGGCCGCGTGCGCCCCTTCGAGATCTTCGTCAATTCGAAGAACATGGAGCATTTCGCCTGGACCGTCGGCCTGACGCGCATGATCTCGGCGGTGTTCCGCCGCGGCGGCGACGTCTCCTTCGTGGTCGAGGAATTGAAGGCGGTGTTCGATCCGCGCGGCGGCCAATGGATGGAAGGCCGATACGTGCCCTCGCTCCTCGCCGCCATCGGCGACGTGATCGAGCAGCATATGGTCGAGATCGGCTTCATGCCCAACTCGAAGGAAAAGCGCGAAGGCCATTTGGAGCGCCAGGTGGTGAATCTCGCCGAGGCGCGCGGCCATGACGACCATGGACATGACCACAAGGGCCACGACCACGCCCCCAAAGCCGGCCCCGACTCGCGCTTCCGCCAATGCCCGAAGTGCGGCCAGGCGAGCCTGATCAAACAGGAAGGCTGCGACAGCTGCCTGAGCTGCAACTATTCCAAGTGCGGGTGAGAAGGCTAGCAGATGAAGGAAGCTAGATATGCCCTATTACAATCTGCGTCGATTAGCTGACCACGAAATATTATCTGCCGTTTGCTCTGACGACAAAGAAGCCCTGGATGCATTCGGACAAAAACTTGGCCTTACCCTTACTCTAGATGAAGCAGCATCGGGGCCAAGCTACCTGATGGGCCGCCGAGAGGAGTCTTTGGGTTGGATCAAGACTGATATCCCAGTGTGGGCCAAGCAATAGTAGTGCTTCAAAGTATATTCATACGTCATGCTCGGGCTTGACCCGAGCATCCATGCTTCAAGCGCTTGAGCACCGGATGAATGGACCCTCGGGTCAAGCCCGAGGGTGACGGTCTAAAAACCGCGAAACCTATCCCTTGAGCGTCCACATCTTGCGCAGCAGGCCCTCGCCGAGGAGCTGGTGCAGCAGCGCCATGGCGGCATGGCCGATCAGATAGGCCCACATCACGTTGGCGAGCGCGCCGTGCATCTCGGCCGCCAGATGGCCGAGGTCGGTCATGCGGCCCGCCGCGTCGATCTGCAGGAAGACGACGAAGCCGGTCGCCGCGAGATAGGTGGCGAGCAGCAGGCCAAGGCCATGCACCGCATTGGCGAAGGCGCTGTGGACTGCGCCGTCGGGCAGTTCGAGCCGGCGCAGAGATTCGCCGTAGGCGCGCAGGTCGACGACGATGGCGCGGCGGCGCGCGGCGGAAAACCACGGGAAAAACGCGCCGAAGCCGGCTTCGCCGCGACGCAGTAGCGTCCACAGCCAGAAGGCGACGACGATGCCGAGGCTGACGACCCCGATCCATTCATGCAGCAGGAAGGGCGTTTCGATGCCGCGGCGCGGCGGATGCGGCTCCTCCATCACCAGGCTGCCGAGCAATTGCAGGACGATGGCGAGAGCAAGCAGCGCATGCAGCGCTTTGGTCAGCAGACTGTGACGCAAGACGGCCTCCGAAATGACGCGATGGTCCCACCCGCCGGGATGTTAGTCCCGCAGCTGCAGGCGAAACAGCGCGATGCGCGCCTTTGCGAAGCAGTCGCTCATTATTCCACGAGATCGCGAAACGCGAATGCGGCGCGCTAGCCGCGCGGGCAGGCCGCGTCGATCTCGGCCTTGAGCTTCTGTAAGTACGGATCGCGGATGCCGAGCTCGGTGAGATGGCACAGCGTGTTTTCGAGATAATCGCGGTTGGTCCCGCTGTTGCCGCAAGCGGCCTCGATCATGCGCGCCTTGTCGGCCAGCTCCAGCTGGCCGACATATTGCGCGTGGCTGCGGTCGGTGATGTAGGCCCAGGCGGTCGCCATGCGGCCATGGGTCGGCTCGCCGATCTGGATGGTGACTTGCCGGCGCTGATAGACGCCGGTGATCAATTCGCGCGCATCGACCGTTTCCAGCACCGCCGCCATGTCGTCATGGGCGACATGGAAGGCGACGCCGTGGCAGGAGCCGCCGCGATCGAGGCCGAGAACCAGGCCGGGCTTGTCCGGCGTGCCGCGATAGCGCACCGACTGCACGCAGAAGGCGCGGTGCCAGCCGCGCAAATAGGCCGGCTCCGATTCGATGTGGGGAAAGCCGGGGTTCCACATCAGGGAGCCGTAAGCGAAAATCCACATATCCGACGACATGACGCGGGGCGCACCAGATGCAGTGGTGAAATTCGGAAAGCCGCCGCAGCGCCGGCCTCGGCCGCGATGCCTTCGACTCTTCCGGTCTTTCGGCTAGTATAAGCGCCGAGAGGCCGCCCCGCACCCGTCGCAAATATTGTCTTCGCGTTTATGACCGACATCACCCGCCGCCTGATGATTGTGACGCTGCTGGTCTTCCTGCTGGCGGGTCTCGGGCTGTCCGGCTTTTGGGTGTTCGGCGCCGACCGGCTGCGCGCCAATCTCAATCAATGGGCCGAGGTCTGGCGCGCCGAGGGCAATCACGTCGCCTACAAGCCCTTCGCCGTCACCGGCTTTCCGCTCTATTTCCGCGCCCGGCTCGAAGATTTCGCCATCGCCGGCGGCGGCGCCTCCGCGCCCTGGCGCTGGCAGACACCGGCGCTGCGCCTGCGCGCCTCGCCCTTCGCGCCGACCCGCGCGCGCGCCGACTTCACCGGCGAGCATAAGGTCGTCGCCGAATTGTTCGGCGTGCCCGTCGCCTTCACCGCCGCCACCAAGAACGGCGTCGCCCGCGTGCAGCGCCGCGGCAACAGCCAGATGGGCGGCGTCGAACTGCACGATTCCTCGCTCGTCATCGACGGGGTGAGCGGCGGCTTCACCCTCAAGGAAGCGCTGATCGACGCCTTTTACAACCGCGCCGTCAGCGGCCCGACCACGCCGAGCGCCGGCCTCGCCGTCGCGCTCGACGATCTGATCCTGCCCGCCGGATTGCTGCCCGGCCAGCTCGGCACCCGCATCGATTCGCTCAATCTCGATGCCGAGGTGATGGGCGCCATCGGCCCCGAAGTGAATACGGCCACCGTCGCCGCCTGGCGCGATGGCGGCGGCACCGTCGAGATTACCGATTTCGCCCTGCGCTGGGGCCCGCTGCGCATCAAGGCCGAAGGCACCATGGCGCTCGACGCCAGCCTGCAGCCGCTCGCCGCCTTCACCGCGACGATGACGGGCTTCAATGAAACCATCGATCTGCTGGTCGCCGAGGGCGCGCTCGATCCGCGCGACGCCAGCGCCGCCAAAACGCTACTGTCCTTGCTGGCGAAAACGCCGCTCACCGGCGGCGCGCCGGAAATCGCCGCGCCCCTGACGATTCAGAACCAGCGCCTGTCGGTCGGACCGGTGCCGCTGTTCACGCTGCGACCCATCGTCTGGCCGGCGACATGACTGCGTTGGACCGACCGGGGATCGCCATGACCACGCCGAGCGACGAGCTGCCGCCCGACCAAACGCCGCATGAGGCGGTGAGCGAGCATCCCAAGCGGGCGTCGCACATCAAGACCTCGGAGGTTTTGCGCCTGTTGCGCGAAGACTCCAAGGATCAGGAAAGCATCACCATCGGCTGGCTCGTCGGCCGGCTCGGCACGCGCGCCTTCGGCGCCATCATCCTGCTGATGGCCCTGCCCAACATCACGCCGCAGATTCCCGGCATGTCGACCATCTTCGGCCTGCTGATCATGCTGCCGGCGGTGCAGATCATGATCGGCCTGAGCCAAATGTGGCTGCCCGACTTCCTGGCGCGTCAGACCATGTCGGGCGTCACCGTCGGCAAGATTCTCGCCTTCGCCATTCCCTGGGTCGAGCGCATGGAACGGCTGATCAAGCCGCGCTTCGAATTCCTCATGAGCCCGCCGTCCGAGAACCTCGTCGGCGCCGCCGTGCTGTTCCTCGGCTTCATCCTGTTCCTGCCGATTCCGGGCGCCAACTTCCTGCCGGCGCTTGCCTGCGCCTTCATGGCGCTCGGCATGCTCGAACGCGACGGTCTGTTCATCATGGCCGGGCTCGGCATCGCCGCCAGCGCGATGGTCGTGCTGGTGCTGATCGTTGGTGGCCTGTGGCACGTCATCGATCAGCACTGGCACACGGTGATCGACTTCTTCGCGCGCTGGTAGGCCACAACGGACCGTCACCCTCGGACTTGATTCGAGGGTCCATTTCTCCAGCGATAGGTTGAAGCATGGACGCCGTTCGGCCGAAGGCCGACCTACGGCCGGACGATCAAGCCCGAGCATGAGATTGCAGGCGTTTAAGCCTGGCCGGCCTTGACGATGCTGCGGCGGATCTCGCGCGTCTTGGCGAATTTCTTCTGCAGCTTGTCGCCCTGATTCCAGCGGATCGCCCGCTGCATGGCCGACAGATCCTCGTTCAAGCGGCCGAGCATCTCGAGCACGGCCTCCTTGTTGTTGAGGAAGATGTCGCGCCACATCACCGGATCGGAAGCGGCGATGCGGGTGAAATCGCGAAAGCCACTGGCGGCGTATTTGATGACTTCGCCGCGCAGATGCTTTTCCAGCTCGGTCGCCGTGCCGACGATGGTGAAGGCGATCAGATGCGGCAGATGCGAGGTGATCGCCAGCACGCGATCGTGATGCGCCGCATCCATCACATCGACGTTGGAGCCGATGCCCTCCCAGAAGGCGCGCAACTTGGCGGTCGCCTTGGCATCGCCGCCCTTGAGCGGCGTCAGGATCGTCCAGCGGCCCTCGAACAGTTCGGCGAAGCCCGACGTCGGCCCGGAGTTCTCGGTGCCGGCGAGCGGATGGCCCGGCACGAAATGCACGCCCTTGGGCAGGAACGGCGCCATGTCCTTGATCACCGTCTGCTTGACCGAGCCGACGTCGGTGACGATGGCGCCCGGCGCCAGATGCGGGCCGATGGCCTGCGCCACCGCCTTGCAGGCGCCGACCGGCACGCAAACGACAACGAGATCGGCGCCCTTCACGGCCTTGGCCGGATCGCCGACCGCGCTATCGATGAAGCCGAGCTTCTTGGCGGTGGCGCGCGTCGCGGCCGTGCGCGCCGTGCCGACGATCTCGCCGACCAGACCGTTCTTCTTGGCCGCCCAGGCGATCGACGAGCCGATATGGCCGAGGCCGATCAGCGCCATCTTCTTGAACAGCGGCGCCTGCTTGGTCGCGACCTTCTTCACGGCCTTCTTGGCCGGCGCCTTTTTCTTCACGGCCATCTCACACGCCCTTCTTGAAGTCGGCGAGCGCCGCGACGACGGCCTTCATCTCATGCTCGAGGCCGATGGTGATGCGCAAGCTATCGGGCAGGCCGTATTTCGGCACCTGGCGAACGATGATGCCGCGCGCAGTGAGGAAGGCGTCGACGGCTTCCGCCGTCGCCGGGTCGGCGAACCGCACCAGCAGGAAATTGGCGACGCTCGGGGCGACGCGGTAGCCGAGCTTGGTCAGCTCCTCGGTCAGCCAGATGCGCCAACGCTCGTTATGGTCGCGCGCCTGGCTGGTGAAGGCGACGTCCTCGACGGCGGCGATGCCGGCCGCCTGGGTCGCCGAGCCGACGTTGAACGGCATGCGGATGCGGTTGAGATGATCGATCAGGCGCGCCGGGCCGTAGGCCCAGCCGAGCCGCAGTCCGCCCATGGCGTAGATCTTCGAAAAAGTGCGCGTCATGACGACATTGTCGCCCTGGCCGACCGAGGCATCGACCAATTCGACGCCGGCCGCGTAATCGTTGGCGGTGACGAACTCGGCATAGGCCGCGTCGATCACCAGCACGACATTGTCCGGCAGGCCGGCGCGCAGTCGCGCCATCTCGCCGTTCGCCAGATAGCTGCCGGTCGGGTTGTTCGGATTGGAGATATAGACCAGCTTGGTGCGCGGCGTGACCTTGGCCAGCAGCTTGTCGACATCGGCGGTCAGGTTCGTCTCGCCCGCCGTCACCGGCAGGGCGCCGACCGAATGGGCGGCGATCGGATAGATCAGGAAGCCGTGCTCGCTATAAAGCACCTCGTCGCCGGGCCCGGCATAGGCGCGGGCGAGCAGGCCGAGAATTTCGTCGGAGCCGGCGCCGCAGATGATGCGCTCGGGATCGAGGCTGTAGCGCGCGCCGATCGCCTCGCGCAGCGCGACCGCGCCGCCGTCCGGATAGCGATGCATGCTGGCGGCGGCCTTGTTGTAGGCCTCGACGGCGCGCGGGCTCGGGCCCAGCGCGCTTTCGTTCGACGACAACTTGATCGGATTGGCGTTGCCGGCGATCTTCGACTTGCCGCCGACATAGGCCTCGATGGCGTCGATGCCCGGCCGCAGCACGGGACCGCGCGCGACAAGATCGGTCTTGTCGCCGCTCATGGCCGGACGCTCATTGACGCTGCCCGACGCTCAGGCGCGGCGCGCTCTCGTCGTCCGACAGGGTTGCGGCATAGGCGCCGAGCGTCACCACATGCATCAAGGCGGGGCCGACGGCGGCGGAGAACTGCGCCAGGCGGCCGTCGTCGCCAGCGATAAAGCCGTCGATCTCGGCGAGATAGCGGGCGGCGCCGCTGCGCGGCGCATCGACGATGTAAACCGGCGGCAGGCCGGCGGCCGACAGGGCCGAGGTCAGGCGGGCGCGGCTCAATTCCTCGGAGGTCTCGATGACCAGCAGCGAGCGGTCCTCGCCGGTCGCTTCCGGCGCGACGCGGGCGATGGCCACCGCCGACAGGGTGGCGCCGCGATCTGAGGCGGCCTCGTAGAACGGCAGGCGGGCGAAGACGCGCGGCTCGTCCGGGCCGGCGCCGAGCAGCATCGGCCACCAGGGGGCCGCCTCGCCCTGTTCGGGGAAGGGCAGCACGCCGACGGTGGCGCGGCCTTCGGAGACTTCGCGCATGACCTGGGAGACGCTCTGGCAGGCGATCATCGGCGTCGCCGCGCCGTAATGGTCGCGCGCCAAATCCCACAGGCCCGGCGGGGTGTCCGGGCCGCCCGACAGCACGGCGACCGAGAACGGCCCCTGCAGGCGCAGCAGCGACGACATGATCTCGCGCCACAGGCGCACCAGGGAGGAGACCGGGAAGGGCCCGCTGTGGCGGCGCACGAGGCGGCGCAGCACCGAGGCTTCGCGGCCCGGGCGCAGATAGACAGCCGGAGCCTTGCCGGGGGCCGGCGCGGGCGCCCCCTGAGGCGCCAGAGGGCCGGCGAGCTTGGCTTGGCCGATCTGCTCGGCGAGGGCGGCACGACGCATCAGCAAATCGTGGAGCGCCGTGTCGATCTGGTCGATCTCCCCGCGCAGATCGTCGAGGGTCGTTTTGCCGTCGCTCATGGGGTTAAAACCGCCGAAAAAGGGGGATAAGTCATAGTCCTAGCGGGTTGCAAAATCAAAGAAAACATTGACAGTGCAGGCCCCGGACCCTAGCTATCACAGCCGACGAAACCGCCGGACCGGCCGGGCTTCAAGCCTACCCGATCCGGGCATTTTCGGCCCCCTCCGGCCGCCGCCGGACCGGCATCCGGGCCACCCGTAAAGGTCCGGGGAAGCGAAGCATGAGCATCCCTCACAGCCAAGACAGCAGCGAGACCGCCCCGATCGGCGACGCCCAGGCGGAACGCGGCACGACCGAGCCCCCCCAGACCGGCCATAAGGTCCTGCTGGGCGCGCCGGCGCCGATGAAGCTCGACAGCGGCCTGGATCTCGCCGGTTTCACCCTCGCCTACCAGACCTACGGCACCCTCAATGCCGAGCGCTCCAACGCCATCCTGGTCTGCCATGCGCTGACCGGCGACCAGTTCGCCGCCGGCCGCCATCCTGTGACCGGCAAGCGCGGCTGGTGGGACAATGCCATCGGGCCGGGCAAGCCGCTCGACACCGACCGCTATTTCATCATCTGCTCGAACATTCTCGGCGGCTGCATGGGGACGATCGGGCCGAAAGAGCCCAACCCGGCGACCGGCAAGCCCTACAGCCTGGCCTTCCCGGTCATCACCATCGGCGACATGGTGAACGCGCAAAAACTGCTGATCGACCATCTCGGCATCGACCAGCTGTTCTGCGTCATCGGCGGCTCGATGGGCGGCATGCAGGTGCTCGACTGGGCCTCGCGCTATCCCGAGCGTCTGTTCGCGGCGGTGCCGATCGCCACGGCGGCGCGCTGCTCGGCGCAGAACATCGCCTTTCACGAGGTCGGCCGCCAGGCGATCATGGCCGATCCGGAATGGCGCGGTGGCGACTATCTCGCCCAGAACACGCGGCCCGAGCGCGGCTTGGCCGTCGCGCGCATGAGCGCGCATATCACCTATCTGTCGGAGACGGCGCTGCACCGCAAGTTCGGCCGCGCGCTGCAGGACCGCAAGGCGGTGACCTACGGCTTCGACGCCGATTTCCAGGTCGAAAGCTACCTGCGTCATCAGGGCATAACCTTCGTCGACCGCTTCGACGCCAACTCCTACCTCTACATCACGCGCGCCATCGATTATTTCGATATGGCGAGCGAGCATGGCTCGGTGGCCGAAGCCTTCAAGGGCACCAAGGTGCGCTTCTGCGTGCTGAGCTTTTCCAGCGACTGGATGTTCCCGACCGCCGAAAGCCGGGCGCTGGTGCATGGGCTCAATGCGGCGGCGGCCAACGTCAGCTTCGTCGAGATCCAGACCGACCAGGGCCACGACTCGTTCCTGCTCGACATTCCCGACTATCACCGCACCTTGACCGGCTTCCTCAACGGCGCCGCCGCCCACAGAGGATTAACTGGGCGGGGATTGATCGCGAAATGACCCTGCCGACCCTGTCGAAGAATGGCGGCCGCATCCGCGCCGACCTGCAGCTTGTCGCCGATCTGGTGCCGGCCGGCGTGCGCGTGCTCGACGTCGGTTGCGGCGAAGGCGCGCTGTTGCATCATCTGGCGCAAACCAAGAACGTCGACGCGCGCGGCATCGAACTGCGCCAGGAAGGCGTGAATGCCTGCGTGCAGCAGGGGCTCTCGGTCGTGCAAGGCAATGCCGAAACCGATCTCAAGGACTATCCGTCCGACGCCTTCGACTATGTGATCCTCAGTCAAACGTTGCAGGCGATGCGCGATCCGCGCGGCACGCTCGGCGAACTCTTACGTATCGGCAAGCACGCCATCATTTCGTTCGACAATTTCGGCCATTGGGCCATGCGCCTCGGCCTGATGTTCGAAGGCCGCATGCCGGTCGCCGACGCGCCGCGCCACACCTGGTACGACACCGGCACCATCCGCCCCTGCACGATCCGCGATTTCCTCACGCTGTGCGGCGATCTCGGCATCGAGCCCGAGCGCTGCTTCACCGTGCATGGCGGCGGGCGCACCCGCGAGGTGGCGCCGGGCAGCTGGCGCGCCCGGCTCACCGCCCGCCAGGCGGTTTTTCTGCTGAAGTGACCGCGTCCCGCCGGGGATGCCCGTCCGACAAGGGCGCCAGCAAGGGCTGCTTGCGCCGCAACCGCACCCGCGCCGGCTCGGCCATGCCGCTCGGCGCATAGATCTGCTTCACCGCCTCGATCATCACCACGCCGGCGAAACTGGGGAACCAGCGCGCGCCGAGCTTTTCCCAGGCAGGCGCCGCGGCGATCATCATGCGCGACTGGCTCGGCGGCAGGAACAGAGCGCCGCTGGTGACGACCGGCGTGAACAGACTGTCGCGCAGCAGCCGCGACAGCTGGCCGGCGCTATAGGGCGAGCCCTGGCCGAACGGCGTGCGGTCGAGCTGGGCCCACAGACTGCGCCGGTTCGGCACGACGACGATCATGCGCCCGCCCGCCGCCAGCACGCGCCAAGCCTCGCGCAGCATCTGGCGCAATTGTTCGGTCTGTTCCACGGCATGAATCAACAGCACCCGGTCCATCGACAGATCGGGCAGCGGCAGTTCCGCCTCGTCGGCCAGCAGCACCTGGTTCGGCCCGCCGGGCGGCCAGGGCAGCACGCCTTGCGCCGGCGGCATGGCGGCGATCACCCGCTCGGCATCGTCCATGAACGGCCTGAGATACGGCACGGCATAGCCGAGGCCGAGCACGCGCTGGCCATGCACGTCGGGCCAAATTTCGCGCAGGCGGCGGCGCAGCATGCGGCTCACCGCCTGGCCGAGGCTGGTGGCGTAGAAATCCCGCAGGTCGATCACGTCGGTCCACATGGCGGAAGAGTAGCATAGCCGCCACCGCATGGTATTCTCGGGACATGCTCGACATTCGCCGCATCCCCGCCCTGACCGACAATTATCTCTGGCTCGTCCGCGAACCGGCGAGCGGCCTGGTCGCCGTGGTCGATCCGGCCGAGGCCGCACCGGTCGAGGCCGCGCTCGCCACGCTCGGCTGGACCCTCACGCATATCTTGAACACGCATCACCATAAGGACCACACCGGCGGCAACCTCGCCCTCAAGGCCAAGTGGAACGCCACCGTGGTCGGACCGGCGGCCGACGCCGAGCGCATTCCCGGCATCGACGTCGAGGTCGGCGACGGCGAGACCTATATCTTGGGCGAGGAAAGCGCCGAGGTGTTCGACGTGCCCGGCCACACGCGCGGCCATATCGCCTATTGGTTTCCGGACAGCGACGCCTTGTTCTGCGGCGACACGCTATTCGCGCTCGGCTGCGGCCGCCTGTTCGAGGGCACGCCGGCGCAGATGTGGGCCTCGCTCGGCAAGTTCGATGCGATGCCGGACGAGACGCTGGTGTTCTGCGCCCATGAATATACCCAGTCGAACGCCCGCTTCGCGCTGACGGTGGACGGCGGCAACGTTGCGCTGATCGCGCGCGCCCGCGCCGTCGACGACGCCCGCGCCAAGGGCCAAGCCACGGTGCCCTCGACGCTCGGCGAGGAGCGCGCCACCAATCCCTTCCTGCGCGCCGACGATCCCGAACTGGCGCGCAATGTCGGCCTCGATGCCAGGGATCCGGTCGCCGTCTTCGCCGAGATTCGCCAGCGCAAAGATCACTTCAAATAAGCCTTAGAGAAAGCCAGGGGAGCCCCATGAAGCTGTTCTATTCGCCGTCCTCGCCCTATGTCCGCATGGCCCACGCCGTCGCCATCCTCAAAGGTCTCGACGACAAGCTCGAAAAGCCGCCCGCCCGCGAGGCCGGCGTCAATCTCGACAAGCTCAACCCGCTCAACAAGGTTCCGACGCTGCTCACCGACGAAGGCGAAACGCTGATCGAATCGAAATTGATCTGCCAGTATTTCGACGAGATCGGCGAAGGCCCGAAGCTCTATGGCCAGGACCCGCAGACCCGCCGGCGCGTGTTGCAGCAAGAGGCGCTCGGTCATGGCGTGCTCGACGCCGCCGTGCTCTGCCGCATGGAAGAGCGCATGCGCGAGCCGGAGATGCGCTCGGCGCAATGGATGGAGCGCCAGACGAAGAAGCTCGAGCTTGGCTTCGCCGCCATCGAGACCATCGTCGGCCGGCTCGGCCCGTCGCTCGGCGTGCCGCACATCACCTATGTCTGCATGCTGTTCTTCATCGACCAGCACAAGATCTATCCGGGCTGGCGGGAGGCCTTCCCCAAACTGGCTGCCTGGTACGACCGCACGCGCACCCAGCCGGCGCTCGCCGCCAGCGAACCGAAACTAACTTAAGCATGACCAGGGATGAGGACGCGGCAGCGATCATTGCCGCTCTGAATCTCGCGCCCCATCCGGAAGGCGGCCATTTCCGCGAGACGTGGCGCGATAGCAAGACGCCGCGCGGGCACGGCACGGCGATCTATTATCTGCTGCAAGCCGGCGAAGTTTCGCGCTGGCATCGCGTCGATGCCGCCGAGATCTGGCATTACTACGCCGGAGCGCCGCTGGAATTGCGCATCGCCGCTCCGGAGGCCAAGGCGGTGGCGCATCGGCTCGGCCCCGACCTGCTCGCTGGCGGACAGCCGCAAATTCTCGTGCCGAAAGATCACTGGCAAAGCGCGCAAAGCCTCGGCGCCTGGACCTTGGTCGGCTGCACCGTCTCGCCCGCCTTCGACTTCGCCGGCTTCGAGATGGCCGCGAGAGGTTGGGAGCCTTAATCCTAATCCCAGCGCAACCCGCGAGGCGCTGCGATGGGCAAGAATCCCGCCTCTAATACATATGCTGGCCGCCGTTCACCGACAGGGTCGAGCCGGTGATGAAGCCGGCGTCGTCGGCGACGAGGAACAGCACGGCGCGGGCGATCTCGTCGGCGCGGCCCAAACGGCCGACCGGAATGCGCGCGACGATTTTTTCCAACACGTTGGGCGGCACGGCGCGCACCATGTCGGTGTCGATATAGCCCGGCGCGATGGCGTTGACGGTGACGTTCTTGGCCGCGCCCTCCTGCGCCAGGGCTTTGGTGAAGCCATGGATGCCGGATTTGGCGGCGGCGTAATTGACCTGGCCGTACTGGCCGGCCTGGCCGTTGATCGAGCCGATGTTGACGATGCGGCCGAAGCTGCGCTCGCGCATGCCGTCGATGACGACGCGCGACATGTTGAAGCAGGAACCGAGATTGGTCTCGATCACCGCCTGCCAATTCTCCGGCGTCATCTTGACCATGGTGGCGTCGCGCGTGATGCCGGCGTTGTTGACCAGCACCTCGACCGGCCCCAACTCGGCGACGATCTTGGCGATGCCCGCCTCGCAGTCGGGAAATTTCGCGACATCCCATTTATGCGCGGGAATGCCGGTTTCCTTAGTGAAGGCCGCCGCCGCCTCGTCGTTGCCGGCATAGACCGCCGCCACCTTGTAGCCCGCGTTCTTGAGGGCGAGCGAAATCGCTCCGCCGATGCCCCGCGTGCCGCCCGTCACCACTGCCGTCCGCGCCATGATCCGTCACTCCCGTTAAAGCTGCCCTGTGATGAGCCCTTGCGCGAGGCTCTTATCCTTCATATCGCCGAACGCACCGCCGCGTGTTGCGCTAGATCAACGAACGCTCGATTAGCCCGCTCGCTTACCGCTCGACGCAAATCGCGATGCCCATGCCGCCGCCGATGCAGAGCGTGGCGAGGCCCTTATGGGCGTCGCGCTTCTGCATCTCGTGCAACAGCGTCACCAGGATGCGCGTGCCCGAGGCGCCGATCGGATGGCCAAGCGCGATGGCGCCGCCGTTGACGTTGAGCTTGGCCGGATCGAAGCCGAGATCCTTGCCGACGGCGCAGGCCTGCGCGGCGAAGGCTTCGTTGGCTTCGATGAGATCGAGATCGGCGAGCGTCCAGCCGGCCTTCTGCAGCGCCAGCTTGGTCGCCGGGATCGGCCCGGAGCCCATCAACGCGGGATCGACGCCGGCCTGCGCCCAGGCGCGAATGACGGCGAGCGGCTTGACGCCGCGCTTGGCCGCTTCGGCATCGCTCATCAGCACCACGGCGGCGGCGCCGTCGTTGAGGCCCGACGCGTTGCCCGCCGTCACCGTGCCGTCCTTGCTGAAGGCCGGGCGCAGCTTGCCGAGCGTCTCGACCGTCGTGCCGTGGCGCGGATATTCGTCCGTCTCGACCATCTCCTCGCCCTTGCGCGTGGCGATGCCGATGGCGAGGATCTCATCCTTGAAGCGATTGGCCTTCTGCGCCGCCTCGGCCTTCTGCTGGCTGGCGGCGGCGAAGGCGTCCTGATCGGCGCGGCTGATCTGCCATTTGGTCGCGACGTTCTCCGCCGTGGTGCCCATGTGATAGCCATTGAAGGCGTCCCACAGGCCGTCGCGGATCATCGTATCGACCATCGCGAGATCGCCCATCTTCTGGCCGACGCGCAGATTGGCGCAATGGGGCGATAGACTCATGTTCTCTTGGCCGCCGGCGACGACGATAGCGGCATCGCCGCTGCGGATCGCCTGATAGCCGAGCGCCACCGACTTGACGCCGGAGCCGCAGACCTGATTGACGCCATAGGCCGACACGCCCTCCGGCAACCCGGCCTTGATGCTCGCTTGGCGCGCCGGGTTCTGGCCCTGGCCGGCGGTCAGCACTTGGCCCATGACCACTTCGCTGACCTCGCCCGCCTCCACCTTGGCGCGCGAAATCGCCTCGGCGATGACACGCGCGCCGAGGTCATGGGCCGGAACCGTGCTGAGCTTGCCGCCGAAAGCCCCGATGGGCGTACGCACGGCGCCGGCGATAACGATGTCGGCCATGAAAACCTCCTGGGGCTCGGCAAAACAACGAAGGACGAATGTTCAGTTTAGAAGAGCGCGCGCCAGACACAAGCTGATCGCGCGACCGTGACATCGACGATGACGTTGCGATGACAGTTGCCATGCGGGCCGGCAGACGAATGCCTAAGCCATGAGCATGCTGCGGCGCGACAATCAGGAACGGCGCTTTTTCGCGCGCTTGATCGTTCCCTGCTTTTTCTTTGCTGGCGATTTGGCTTTGGTCGATAGCTTTTTCGCTGCGGCTTTGCGCGCGGGCCGTTTCGGCGGCGGCGTCAGTCCGTCCAACCAGTCGGCAAGCGGAGTCCAGCTCTGCGCCTTCGCCTGACGGCCGACGATCATCGCCACGTGACCGCTCGGCACGCGAATCGCCGTGGCGCGCGGCAGGGCCTCGGCCAGCGCCTGGGACGAAGACGGCGGCACGATCCGGTCGTGCTGCGGCAGCAAGAGCAATGCCGGCTTGTCGCAGCGTTGCGGCGCGATGGTCTCGCCCGCCACCTGCCAAGCGCCGCGCGCCGGGGCATTCTGGCCGTACCAGCCGACGAGACATTCGGCCGCGACCTTGGATGCCAGCGGCACGCCGTCGTTGACCCAGTCCTCGATGGCGACGAACAGCTCGCCGTCCTTTTTTGTATCAGAACCGCCGGCCGTCTGCGCCGCCGCGAAGCTGCGGTATTTGCGTCCCACCAGAAAGGGATCGAGGCTGGCGAACATCGCCTGCAAAAGATCGACGGGAAATTCCGGCAAGGCCGTGAAGGCCGCCGTAAGGGCCCCGGCCGAGGCAGCGTCGAGCGGCGCCTTTATCGGGCCGTCGATCTGGAAATCCCACGGCGTCGCCAGCAGCGCCAGCGCCGTCACATCCTTGCCGCGCAACTGCGCCAGGGCCAGCGCGAGATTGCCGCCCATGCAATAGCCGATGAGCGGCACCGGTCCGCCCGCCGCCGTCACCGCCGCATCCAGCGCGCCAGCGAGCCGGCCGGCGATGTAAGCGGTGAGATCGAAGCGCCGCTCGGCTTCGCCGGGCGCGCCCCAGTCGACCAGCAAGGGCCGATGTCCGCGCGCCGCGAGATGGCGCAGCAGGCTCGTCTCGGCGGTGAGATCGAGCACATGGCCGCGATTGACCAGCGACGGGATGACCAGAACCGTCATTCCGCCTTTGGCGGTTTTGCCGAATCCGTAATCGAGCAGGCGCGTCGTCCCCTCGCGCCATAGCAGCGGCGGCTCGCGCAAGCTGCGGCGATAGGGATGGGCGCGATAGGCGCTAACGCCGGCGGCGAATTCGAGGAAGCGCTGCTCGCCGATGCGATCGACGGCAACGCCTAGGTCCTCACCGCTTGTTGCGGCGAGCTCGCGTTGCAGGTCCGCCGCCGCGTCGGCGAACGGCGCCGGCCAGGGAAAGTTGCCGCCGGCGATCAGCGGCAGCGCGGCGCGCAGGCTCGTCCAGGCCGCTCCCGCGCTCGCCAGATGCAGCGCGAGCGGACGCGGCCCCGTGCGCGTTGGCGTCAACGGTGGCGTTTTCTGTTTCGCTGCCGCTTTGGCGGCTGGAGCTGTGCGGCGGGGCGCCATGAGGGACCGGTGAACCTGTAACGGAAGCCTGCGAAACCGCCGCCAGACTATGGCCGGCGGCGGCAATGAACCAGAGCTTGAGCGCATCGAGCGCCGCCCCGGGAATCGCCCCCGCCAGGGCGGCAGGCGGGATGGCGGCGACCGAGCCCGAACTGGTCGACAGGCCCGCGCAGCGCTCCCAAAGCTCGAAAAGAGCCTTCGCAAATGCGTCGGAATCGCCCCCTGCGCCTTGTTTTCCGCCCCGTCTCTCGCTCATTGTTCAAGTTTAACAGCGGTCCCGGCCCTTCGCCAGGGCGATGCCGCGCCGCAGCGAAGACTTGCGCGGCGCAGCATTTTCGCGCCATCTTGAAGCCAGAAGACCGGGGAAGCGCCCATCAGAGCCGCGGGACCGGTCGGGAAAACTTCACGCCAGCGCCTCGAGGACGACCCCATGACCGACAGCCCCGGCACGGACAAACCCGTCATCACCATCAAGAAATACGCCAACCGCCGCCTCTACAACACGGCGACGTCGAGCTATGTCACACTCGAACATCTGGCGCAGATGGTGAAGGAAGGCGTCGATTTCGTCGTGCTCGACGCCAAGACCAACGAGGACCTCACCCGCCAGGTGCTGACGCAGATCATCATCGAGGAAGAGGCCAAGGGCGAGAACCTGCTGCCGATCAACTTCCTGCGCCAGATGATCGGCTTCTACGGCCACGGCATGCAGGGTCTGGTGCCGCGCTATCTCGATCTCAGCATGGAATCCTTCTCGCGCAACCAGCAGCAGATCCGCAGCTACATGGAAGAGACCTTCACCGGCCTCTTTCCGTTCGGCGACAAGATCAGCGAAATGGGCAAGCGCAACATGGCGATGTTCGAGGATGCCATGAAGATGTTCTCGCCCTTCCCGGGCGCGCCCAACTATCCGGGGCGCGGCGCGGCGGCAGATCCGGCGGCAGAGGGCGAATCGGCGGAAATTCGCGATCTCAAGGCCAAGCTCGATATGCTGCAAGGCCAGCTCGACCAGCTGCTGCGCGCCAAGAAGTAAAGTCTCGCGGCGAGGACGGGCTCACGCGCGCACGCGCGTGCTGCTCCCGTCATCCTCCAGCTCGGGCGACAGCTTGTCTTCCTGCGCGAAGGTGGCATGCAGGCGCGCCACCGGAAAGCGCATGGTCACGGCCGTGCCGACGCCCGACTCGCTGGCGATTTCCAGGCGACCCTCGTGCAATTCCATCAGATGCTTGGTCAACGGCAGGCCGAGGCCGGTCCCTTCATATTTGCGGCTCAGCCGGCTATCGACCTGACGGAACGGCTCGAGCGCGAGCAGGATCTCGTCGGCGCTCATGCCGATGCCGGTATCCTTGACGACGAAGAGCAGATCGCCGCGCCCGTTGCCGTCCGCATCGCCCGAATCGAGCCCGGCCATGAGCGTGATGCGGCCGCCCTCTTCGGTGAATTTGAAGGCATTGGCCAGGATGTTGATGAGGATTTGCCGTACGCGGCGCTTGTCGCCATAGAGATAGGGCAGATCGCCGGGCACCGAAATATCGAGCGCGGCGCGCCCCGCGCCCGGGCCACCCACCATGCGCAGGCTGTCGGCCGCCACGTCGGCTGGACGGATATAGTCTTCCAGCAGCGTCATCTTGCCGCTTTCGGCTTTCGACAGATCGAGGATATCGTTGATCAGGCTGAGCAGATGCTTGCCGCTCTCCTCAATCAGCTTGGAATAATCGAGCACGCGCGGGCCGGCGTCGGCGCCGAGCGCCCCCGAGCCGATCACCTCGGAAAAGCCGATGATGGCGTTGAGCGGCGTGCGCAGTTCATGGCTCATGGCGGCGAGGAAGGCCGACTTCGAGCGGTTGGCGCGGTCGGCGAGATCCCTGGCGGTGACCAATTCGTCGAGCGCGCGCTTGCGGTCGGTGGTGTCGCGCAGATTGGCGACGATGCCGGCGATGCCGGGCTCACCCTGCAAATTGCAGCAGGTGATCTCGAAGGTGCGCCATTGGCCGTCGGCGTGGCGCAGTTGAATCTCGGCCGTCATGTTGACGCCCTGCTCGGTCTGCACCCGCGAGAGAAAGTCGTAGAACGAACCGAGCTCGGCCGGCGACATGAACTCGTCGAGCCGGCGCCCGACCAGCCAAGTCGGCGCGAAGCCGAGAATGCGCTTGGCCGATTCGCTGCAATAGGTGAATTGCCCGCGCACGTCGATGATGGCGATCACGTCGGAGCTGTTGCGGATCAACGAGCGATAGCGGCGGTTGTTGATTTCCAGGCGGCGCGCCGCGAGCGCGCTGGTCATCGACATGCGGCGATCGGCGATGACCGACAGCAGGCCGAGCATCAGCAGGAAGAAGGTCGCGCCGGCGATGCCGACGGCGAGGATGTGCGGCGAGAAATTCATGCCGCTGTCGAACAGCGGCGTCCGCAGCGCGGGATAGTATTCCGCCGAGGCCATGCCGACGAAATGCATGCCGGCGACGGCGACCGCCATGATCGCCGCACTGACCAGCTTCTGCCAATAGGCATGAACATGGAACGCCAGCCAGAGCGCGGCCGTGGCGGCGACGATGGCGATGACGATCGACAGCGAAAACAAAGTCCAGTCGTATTTGATGCTGGCATCCATGCGCATCGCCATCATGCCGAGGTAATGCATGGCGGCGATGCCGCAGCCCATGAACAAGCCGCCGACCGCCAGACGCAGGCGGGTGAGCGTTCGGGCGCCGGCGATGGCGAGACCCGCGCCGGTGACGAGAATGGCGACAATCAGCGAGCCAACGGTGAGATTCGCCTCGTAGCTGACCGGCAGTTCCATCTTAAAGGACAACATCGCGACGAAATGCATCGCCCAGATGCCGCCGCCCATGGCCGTGGCGGCGAGCCCCAGCCACCATAGGCGCGGCCGGCCGCGCGCTTCGCGCATGCGGCTGGCGGCATCGAGCGCGACAAAGGACGCGAACCCGGCGATCGCCACCGACAGGACGACGAGCGCCACGTCATGCTGGCCTGTCAGATGGTTTTGCAGATACGGCGAAATGACCGGGTCTCCAAAGACGCCTCGGCTCACGCGACGGGCGGGCTGCCCGACGCGAGCCCTTTACCAAGTCTTCAGGATAAGGGGGGGCGGATTAATCGTTACTTAAAATGCCGGCAAATTCCGGGCCCCAATTAGGCAACGCTGCGCAGCGCTTCGGCGAGAATCCCGAAAATTTCCTCGATTTGCGCCTGGCTGACGATCAGCGGCGGCGACAAGGCGATGATGTCGCCGGTCACGCGGATCAGCAGGCCGCGCTTCTGGCATTCGAGGAACACGTCATAGGCGCGGGTGCCCGGCGCGCCGGGGCGCGGCGCCAGCTCGATGCCGGCGACGAGGCCGATGTTGCGGATGTCGATGACGTTGGGCAGGCCCCTGAGGGCATGCGCCGCCTCTTCCCACGGGCCCGACAGATCGGCGGCGCGCTGGAACAGATTGTCGCGCTCGTAGATGTCGAGCGTGGCGAGCGCGGCGGCGCAGGCGAGCGGATGGGCCGAATAGGTATAGCCGTGGAACAGCTCGATGGTGCCTTCCGGGCCATTCATGAAGGCGTCATAGATGCCCTTGCGCACCATCACGCCGCCCATCGGCACAGCGCCGTTGCTGATGCCCTTGGCCATGGTCATGAGATCGGGGATGACGCCGAAGTAATCGGCGGCGAAGGGCGCGCCGAGGCGACCGAAGCCGGTGATGACCTCATCGAAGATCAGCAGGATGCCGTGCTTGTCGCAAATCGCGCGAAGCTTTTCGAGATAGCCCTGCGGCGGCACCAATACGCCGGTCGAGCCGGCCATCGGCTCGACGATCACCGCGGCGATGGTTGAGGCGTCATGCAACGTCACCAGGCCTTCGAGAGCGTCGGCGAGATGCGCGCCCCACGCCGGCTGGCCGCGCGAGAAAGCGTTGTGCTCGAGATTATGCGTGTGCGGCAAATGATCGACGCCGTTCAGCATGTTGCCGAACTGCTTGCGGTTGCCGACGATGCCGCCGACCGAGATGCCGCCGAAATTGACGCCGTGATAGCCACGCTCGCGGCCGATGAAGCGCGTGCGGCTGCCTTCGCCGCGAATCTTGTGATAGGCGAGCGCGATTTTCAGCGACGTCTCCACCGACTCGGAGCCCGAGTTGGTGAAGAACACATGATCGAGATCGCCCGGCGCCATGCCGGCGAGGCGGCTGGCCAGCTCGAAGGCCTTGGGATGGCTCATCTGGAAGGCGGTGGCATAGTCCATCTCATGCGCTTGCAACGCGATGGCATCGGCGATCTCGTCGCGGCAGTGGCCGGCATTGACGCACCACAGTCCAGCGCTGCCGTCGAGCAGCTTGCGGCCGTCGGTCATCTCGTAATGCATGTCCTTCGCCTTGGCGATCAGGCGCGGCGCCGCCTTGAACTGGCGGTTCGGCGTGAAGGGCACCCAATAGGCATCGAGATCGTTGCGCGCCGTCGCGCTCTGGCTCGGCGCGCGCTGGGTCTGCGCGGCGATCGTCTTTTTCGGTGACTTGTCCCGATTTTTGGACGTATCGGCTGTGCTGGTCTTTGCGCCGGACATCTCTCGGCTCTCCCTTGAACTGCGAGGCATGCGTGATCCTTGAACATTACACCCGCCCCCGGGGCCCCGCACCCGATGGCTGCGAAACGTCCGGGCCGCAGGGCAAAATGTCGGGCCCTTGGGAAATCAGCGCAATTGGCGCTGCCTTGGTTAATTTTTTAAAGACGGCATATGCCTTTTAACCTGTTGTATATGTTGCATAATTTCCATTGATTCCCGGCTCTGACGGGGATAAGAATCCATTAAGAACATAAAATTTTAGACAAAAGCCAACGGGACGGACCAGGCTCCAGTGCAGATCGGTTCTTCAGCCATAATCCCTTACGGGATGCTGACAGGTGCGGCGGCAACGCCGCCCCATGTGGCCGACCGCAGCGCGCCGATCACGCCCGTGACGGCGGCGACGCGCGGCGGACAGCGCGCCAATGCCTGGATCGACGCGTCCTGGACCGAAGCGCCCGCCCGCCCGGCGCGCATCGATCCCTATGGCGGCGAAACCGAGACCGCCTCCACGGCCTTTGTCGCCCAGCGTTACGCCCAGGAAGAGATGCCCGACAGCGCCCCGCTCTCGCTCCATCAGCGCGGCAGCCAGGCCTATCAGACGGCGCAAAACGCTAGCCTGCAATTCCAACGCGGCGAACTCGGTCTCGACCTGGTCGCCTAAGGTCCCCGCGGCATCGTCAAGAGCCGCGCTGCCTTGCAAAAACCCTTCCCTGACAGTAAGTTACACGGCACGTTAACAACGGCGCCGACGCCCCTCCGCGTCGCCGAAGCCATATGCGGGCTACGATGGACGCCGACGCGCGTGATCTGCCTCCCCTGACCATCCTTCATGTCATCACCGGGCTGTTCACCGGCGGGGCGGAGATGATGCTCGCCAAATTGCTCGCCCGCCTGCCGGCCGGCCAAACCCGCCACACCGTCGTCTCTCTCACCGGCAGCGGCCCGTTGGGCGCGCGCATCGCGGCGCTCGGCATTCCCGTGATCAATCTTGGAATGAACAAGGGTAGATTGGCGAAGGGCCCGGCGCTGATCGCCGGCTTCCTGCGCCTGCGCCGCCTGATCCGCCAGGAACAACCCGACATCGTGCAGGCTTGGATGTATCACGCCAATCTTTTCGCCGGCTTGGCCGCGGCCACCATACCGGGCGCGCCGCCGGTGATCTGGGGCATCCGCCAGAGCGATCTCGACCCCAAGATCAGCAAGCCGGCCACCATTCGCATCGCCAAGCTCGGCGGCCGCCTGTCGCGCCGCTTGAGCGACAAGATCCTATGCTGCTCGGACGTCGCCCGCGTCGTGCATGAGCGCATCGGCTACGATCCAGCGCGCATGGTCGTCATTCCCAACGGCTTCGATCTCGGCGAATTCAAGCCCGATCCGGCCGCGCGCGCCGCGATCCGCCGCGAGATCGCCGTCCCCGACGATGCGCCCGTGATCGGCCTGGTCGCCCGCTTCGACGCGCAGAAGGACCATCGCAATTTTCTCGCCGCCGCCGGACAGGTGCGCAAGGCGCTGCCCAACGCCCATTTCCTGCTGTGCGGCAGCGGCGCCGATGCAGCCAACCGCGAGATCGCCGGCTGGATCGACGATTTCGATCTCGGCGCGAGCTGCCGCCTGCTCGGCGCGCGGGGCGACATCCCGGCGGTGACGGCGGCGCTCGACATCGCCGTCTCCTCCTCGGCCTTCGGCGAGGGCTTTCCCAACGTGCTCGGCGAAGCGATGGCGGCCGGCGTGCCCTGCGTCGCCACCGACGTCGGCGATTCGCGCATGATCGTCGGCGATACCGGCCGCATCGTGCCGCCGAGAGCCTCTGGCGCCTTGAGCGACGCCATGCTCTCGCTTTTGCGCCTGCCCGCCGATGAACGCCGGGCGCTCGGCACGGCGGCGCGCCGGCGCATCGCCGACGAATTCGAGATCGGCGTGATCGCCGCGCGCTATCTCGCGCTCTATCGCGCCACCCTCGCGCAAGAAAAGGCGCGCTGATCATGTGCGGCATCGCCGGGCTGCTCGACAATGCCAAGACCCTCGGCGGCGACGCGCTCGATGCGCTCGCCGCGCGGATGGCCGGCACGCTGCACCATCGCGGGCCCGATGACGGCGGCGCCTGGAGCGACGCGGCGGCCGGGATCGGACTCGGCTTTCGCCGCCTCGCCATCATCGATCTGACGCCCGCCGGCCATCAGCCCATGCTCGCCGCCGAATCCGACAGCGCGCGCGGGTGTTCGGCCATCGTCTTCAACGGCGAGATCTACAATGCCGAGGACATCCGCCGCGAATTGAACGGCCTCGGCGCGACGCCGGCCGGCGGCTGGCGCGGCCATTCCGACACGGAAGTGCTGCTGCAGGCCTGCCGCCATTTCGGCGTCGCCGGCGCCGTCGAGCGGCTCATCGGCATGTTCGCCTTCGCCTTCTGGGACGCGCCGGCCCAGCGCCTGACATTGGTGCGCGACCGCCTCGGCATTAAGCCGCTCTATTGGGCGCGCGCCGGCCAGCAGTTTCTCTTCGCCTCCGAGTTGAAGGCGCTGCGCGTCCATCCCGGCTTCAGCGGCGAGATCGACATGACGGCGCTCGCCGGCTATCTGCGCCAAGCCTACGTGCCCTCGCCGCGCAGCATCTATCGCGACGCGCAGAAGCTGCCGCCCGGCCATATGCTGACCATCGAAGCGGGCGGCGAGCCGGTCATCACCCGCTATTGGAACCTGCGCGACATTGCGACGGAGGGCCAACGCCAAGCCGCGAGCCGCCAGATCGACAATTTCGCCGCCATCGAGGACTTGGACAAGCTGCTGCGCGACGCGGTCAAGCTGCGCATGATCGCCGACGTGCCGCTCGGCGCCTTCCTGTCCGGCGGCATCGATTCCTCGACGGTGGTGGCGCTGATGCAGGCGCAGTCCAACCGGCCGGTCAAGACCTTCACCATCGGCTTTCACGAAGAAGGCTACAACGAGGCGGCCCACGCCAAGCTGGTCGCCGGCCATCTCGGCACCGAACATACCGAGCTCTACATCAATCCCAATCACGCGCTCGACCTGATCCCGCGCATGCCCGAGCTGTTCGACGAGCCCTTCGCCGACCCGTCGCAGATTCCGACCTATCTCGTCTCCGAGATGACGCGCCGCCACGTCACCGTGGCGCTGTCTGGCGACGGCGGCGACGAATTGTTCGCCGGCTATTCGCGTTACGCCTGGGCCGGCCGGCTGAAGCGTTGGACCGACGGCGTGCCGCTGCCGCTGCGCCGCCTGACCGCGTCGACCTTGCGCGCGATCCCGACGGAAAGCTGGGACGCGCTCTCGGGGCTGATCCCGGAACGCCGCCGGCCGCGCCAATTCGGCCATAAAGTGCAAAAGCTCGCCGGCCTGCTCGCCGAGCGCAGCGCCGACGATGTCGGCCGCCGCCTCGTCGGATTCTGGCAAGACCCCAGCGAATTGCTCGGCCGCGCCTATCCGCCCTATGGCGAATTGTGGGACGACAGCATCGCGCGCGATCTGCCGGACTTCACCGCGCGCATGCAGTATCTCGACACGATGACCTACCTGCCGGACGACATTTTGACCAAGGTCGATCGCGCCAGCATGGCGGTCAGCCTCGAAGCCCGCGTGCCGATGCTCGATCATCGCGTCGTCGCCCATGTGTGGAATCTGCCGGCCAATCTCAAGCTGCGCGACGGCAAGGCCAAGTGGCTGCTGCGCCAAGTGCTCTATCGCTACGTGCCGGCATCCCTCGTGGAGCGGCCCAAGATGGGTTTCGCCGTGCCGATCAACAGTTGGCTGCGCGGACCCTTGCGCGATTGGGCCGAAAGCCTGCTCGACGAGACGCGCCTGACGCGCGAGGGCATCTTCAATCCCGCGCCGATCCGCCGCAAATGGCAGGAGCATCTCTCCGGCACGCGCGATTGGCAGTACGATCTCTGGGTCGTGCTGATGTTCCAGGCCTGGCATGAAAGATGGCGGGCCCAGTGAGCGGCGCGCCCCCGAGCGAGACAGCCGGCAACGATACCGTTCCCGCCACCCGCAGCTGGCAATCGGCCCTGCCCTGGTGGAGCAAGATCGCCGCCAAACTGCTGCTCAGCCGCCTGCCGATCAGCAAGAAGTTCTGGCAGCGGATCGGCTTGTTCTCGCCCGGCTACATGCTCCATCCGGAATATGCGATCGATGTCTTCCAGGCGCATTACACGCGCGCCGGCTCGCCGCCGCCAGGCTTCGCCTATCTCGAATTGGGCCCCGGGGACTCGCTGTCGACCGCCGCCATCGCCTGGGCCCATGGCGCCAGCGAGGGCTGGCTGATCGACGCCGGGTCCTATGCCTCGCGCGAGATCGACAACTATCGCCCGCTGTTCGAGAAGCTGTCGGGCATGCGTCTTGCGCGCGACGCCGCCGCCTTGATGCATTGCCGCTCGGTCGGCGACATGCTGAAACTCACCCATTGCGCCTATCGCGAGGACGGCCTCACCGGGCTTAAAGCGGTGCGCGGCGCCAGCCTCGACATGATCTTCTCCCAGGCCGTGCTCGAGCATGTGCCGCGTGGCGAATTCGCCGCGACCTTGCGGGAAATGAAGCGAGCCCTCAAGCCCAACGGGGTCGGCTCCCATGTCGTCGACTTCAAGGATCATCTCGGCGCCTCGCTGCACAATCTGCGCTTCGGCGACGGGCTGTGGGAGCGCGACTGGTTCGCCAAGCGCAGCGGCTTCTACACCAACCGCCTGCGCTATTCCGAAGTCGTCGCCGCCTTCCGCGACGCCGGCTTTACGGTCGAAACCCTGTCGCGCCGCCTCTGGGAAACGGCGCCTCTGGCGCGCGCGCGGCTGGCCAAGCAATTTCGCAGCCTCAGCGACGACGATCTGCGCGTCCTGGGCGCCACGCTCGTCACCCGGCCATGAGCGCCCTGCCCGCCCGCCGTCCCAAGCTGCTCTTCTTCGTCACCGAAGATTGGTACTTCTGTTCCCACCGCCTGCCGCTGGCGCGCGCCGCGCGCGATGCCGGCTATGACGTGCGCGTGGCGACCCGCGTTGCCGCCCATGGCGAGACGATCCGCGCCGAGGGCTTCGGCCTGATCCCGCTGCGCCATTTCAACCGCAGCATCGGCAATCCCATTCGCGAGCTGGCCAGCCTGATCGAGATCGTGCGGATCTATCGCCGGGAAAAGCCCGACCTGATCCATCAGATCGCCATCAAGCCGGCCCTGCTCGGCTCGCTCGCCGCTCGCCTGGTCGCCCTCGGACAACGAAGGGGGCCGCGCATGATAAATATGATCGCCGGCCTCGGCTCGATCTTCACCTCGCGCAGCGTCAAGGCGCGCCTGTTGCGCCCGCCGGTCAAGCTGGCGATCCGGCTGTTGCTGAACCGGCCGAACGCCCGCGTCATCGTGCAGAATCCCGAAGACGGCCAATTGCTCACCGGCGGCGGTCTCGTCGCGCCCAAACGGCTCGTGCTGATCAAGGGCTCGGGCGTCGATCTCGCGCACTATGCCGCGACGCCCGAACCGGCGACGGACGCCGATCATCCGCCGATCGCCGCGCAGGTCTCGCGCATGATCTGGGACAAGGGCGCCGGCGTGCTGGTCGAGGCGGCACGTCTGTTGCGCGCGCGCGGCCTCGCTGTGCGGGTGATTCTGGCCGGGACGCCCGATCCCGAGAACATGGCGTCGATCCCCGAGGCGCAGCTGCGCGCCTGGCATGACGAGGGCATTGTCGAGTGGGTCGGCTTTTGCGACGATGTGCCGGGACTTTGGCGGGCCAGCCATATCGCCGTGCTGCCGTCCTGGTACGGCGAAGGCGTGCCCAAAAGCCTGCTCGAATCCGCCGCCGCCGCGCGGCCCATGGTCGCGGTCGATGGCCCCGGCCTGCGCGAGGTGGTGATCGACGGCGAGACCGGCCTGCTGGTGCCGCCGCGCGACGCCGCCGCTTTGGCCGACGCGCTGGCGCGGCTGCTGGGCGACGGCGCGCTACGCCGGCGGATGGGCGAAGCGGCGCGCGCCCGCGCCGAACGGAATTTCGGCGACGACACGGTGGTCGCCGCCACCATGGCGGTCTATCGCGATCTGCTGCCCGAGGGAGAGCGCAACATTTCATGAGCCGCGCGGCCAACAAGAAACGCTCGAAGAAAGACCGCTCCGGGACGGCGGCGGGCGCCCATGTCATTCGCACCGCGCGGCCCGAGGATATTCCGGCGCTGCTGATGATCGAGCATCAGTCCTTTCCGACCGACCGCCTGTCGCAGCGCAGCTTCCGCTACATGCTGTCGAAGGGTAACGCCGTCACCCTGGTCGAGACCGACCGCGAGGGCCGCGATGTGCGCGGCTACGCCATGGTCTCGTTTCACCACAACACGCCAATGGCGCGCCTCTACTCCATCGCCGTCGCGCCGCGCTGGCGCGGCAAGGGCGTCGGCCGCGCCCTGCTGCGCGCCGCCGAGGATGCCGCGCGCGACAAGTCGGCCGCCTACATGCGCCTGGAAGTGCGCGCCGAGGACAAGGACACCCAAGCTTTCTACAAAAGCATGGGCTACAAGCCGTTCGGCACCCATAGCCAATATTACGACGACAATGCCGACGCCGTACGCATGGACAAGATCATCGCGCCCGGCCTCGCACCCAATGTCACGCGCGTGCCTTATTACCGCCAACGCCTCGATTTCACCTGCGGCCCCGCCGCGGTGATGATGGGCATGCATGCGCTCGACCGCAAACGGCCGATGACGGCGATCGAGGAACTGCGCATCTGGCGCGAGGCGACCACCATTTTCATGACCCAGGGCCACGGCGGCTGCAGCCCGCAGGGCTTGGCGCTCGCCGCCTGGAAGCGCGGTTTCGACGTCGAGCTTTACACCAACGAGCGCGGCGTACCCTTCGTCGAGACCGTCCGCAGCGAGATCAAGCGCGACGTCATTCGCGCGGTCCATGAGGATTTCCTCGACGAATTGAGCAAGACCGAGGTCGCCCTGGTGCCGCGCGCCCTCACTTTCGTCCAGATGCGCGCCAAGTTCGACGCCGGCGGCATCCCCATCGTCCTGGTCTCGTCCTATCAGTTCGATCGGCGCAAGGAACTGCATTGGGTGGTTGTGACCGGCTTCGACGATACGTATGTTTATGTGCACGATCCCTATGTCGATATCGCCGCCGCCAAGAGCCAGACCGACCGCATGCATATCCCGGTCCCTCAGCGCATCTTCGACCGCATGGCGCGCTACGGCAAACAACACAAGAAGGCCGTGTTGATCATCAAGGCGCGCAAAAAGTGAAAGCCCGGTCCGGTTCCTCATGACGCAGCATGTGATCGTCGTCGACCGCGAGGAAGATTTCAAATGGCCGGGGCCGAACCGCCAGGTGCTGACGGCCAAGGACTTCGTCGCCAAGGAATTCGGCGCCGCGGCCGGCAAGAAATATCCGACCTCGGCGCGCGTCATCAATCTCTGCCGCGACTATAGCTATCTCTCGCTCGGCTATTATTCCTCGCTGCTCGCCGAAGCGCGCGGCCAGAAGGTCATTCCCTCGGTCGAGGTGCTGCTCGATCTCAATTGGAAGCGGCTCTACCAGACCGAGCTGCCCGAGCTGAATGATCTACTGCGCAAGACCTTCTCGGGCGCCGACGACGATCCGGTCGGCTTCACCATTCATCTGTTCTTCGGCGCCTCTGACGACGTGCGGCTGCGCGAACTGTCGCGCCGCGTCTTCGATCTGTTCCGCGCGCCGATCCTGGCGGTCGATCTGCGCAACGGCAAGGAAGGCTGGGAGATCATGTCGATCCGGCCGATCTCGATCAAAGACCTTGGCGCCGGCCAGGAGGACGCCTTCGCCGTCGCGCTCGACCGCTACACGCGCACCGCCTGGCGCGCCGCCAAGCCCGACGTGCCGGCGGTCTATTCCATCGCCATCCTGCACAATCCGCAGGAACGCCTGCCGCCGTCGAACGAGCGGGCGCTGAAGAAATTCATCCGCGCCGGCGAGCAGATGGGCGTCGAGATGGAATTGATCACGCGCAAGGATTACAGCCGCCTGCCGGAATATGACGCGCTGTTCATCCGCGAGACGACGGATTTGGACGATCACACCTATCGCTTCGCGCGCAAGGCCGAAGACGAGGGCATGCCGGTGATCGACAGCCCGCAGGCGATCTTGAAATGCACCAACAAGATCTATCTCGCCGAGCTGCTGACCGCCAACGGCGTGCCGACGCCGCGCACTCTGACGCTGGATCGCCGCCAGCTCGACCGCGTCGAGGCCGAGTTCGGCTATCCCGTCGTCATCAAGATCCCGGACGGCTCCTTCTCGCGCGGCGTGCACAAGGTGCAGAACCGCGAGGAGCTCAACGAGCTGGCCGACAAGCTGTTCGAGGAATCCGATCTGATCCTCGCTCAGGAATATATGCAGACGGAATATGACTGGCGTGTCGGCGTGCTCAACAACAAGCCGATCTTCGTCTGCCAATATTTCATGGCCAAGGGTCATTGGCAGGTGCTGAAGTACCATGGCGGCGGCCATGTCGATTTCAGCGAAGGTGACGACCGCTCCTTCGCCGTCGAGGATGCGCCGCGCGAGGTGATCGACATCGCCACCAAGGCGGCCAGCCTGATCGGCGACGGTCTGCATGGCGTCGATATCAAGCAGACGCCGAACGGCGTTTACGTCATCGAGATCAACGACAATCCGAACATCGACGCCGGCGTCGAAGACGCGGTGCTGAAGGACGATCTCTACCGCCTGATCGTGCGCGACTTCATCCGCCGGATCGAAAAGCGCACCGCCACCCTGCCGGCCGCGGCGCGCCCAGTGGCCGCGCCGGCGCCCGCCGCGCCGGCGCCCGCCGCGGCGCCCAGCGACGCGCCGGACGCGGCCGCCCAGCGCAACGGCGCCGCCTCCTGAGCGGCGATGGCGATGGAACCGGTCCCGTTGTATCCTTGCCGAAACCCGCAACATGAGGCTCACTTGACCATGGCCGCCACCCTGTTCCGCCCCCTGCTGATCGCCCTCGCCGGACTCTGCGCCCTCGCCGCCGCGCCGCACCCGGCCGCCGCCCAGCAGAAAGTGTCTTTCGGCACCGACTGGCGCGCCCAAGCCGAGCACGGCGGCTTCTACCAGGCGCTCGCCAAGGGCTTCTACGCCGCGCGCGGCCTCGAGGTGTCGCTGCGCCAGGGCGGCCCGCAGATCAACCACGCGCAATTGCTTGCCGCCGGCCGCGTCGATTTCAGTCTGTCGTCGAACAGCTTCATCGTGCTGAACTACACGCGCGAGCGCATTCCCATGGTCGCCGTCGCCGCGCTGTTCCAGAAGGATCCGGCGGTGCTGATCGCCCATCCGGGCCAGGGCAACGATTCCTTCGAGGCCTTGCGCGGCAAGCCGATTTTCATCGGCAGCGACACGCGCGTCGGCTCGTGGAATTTCCTCAAGGCAAAATACGACTACCAGAGCAGCCAGATCCGTCCCTACACCTTCAACATCGCGCCTTTCCTGACCAATCCGGCGACCATCCAGCAAGGCTATCTCGGCAGCGAGCCTTACTTGATCGAACAGCAGGGCATCAAGCCGGTCGTCATGCTGCTCGCCGACGCGGGCTATTCGAGCTATGGCGCGCTGATTCAAACGTCGCACAAGCTGGTCAATGAAAAGCCGGCCGTGGTGCAGGCCTTCGTCGATGCCTCGATCGAGGGCTGGTACGACTATCTCTACGGCGATCCGGCGCCCGGCAATGCGCTGATCAAGAAGGACAATCCGGAAATGACCGACGCCCTGCTGGCCTATGGGCGCGGCAAGATGATCGAATACGGCATCCTCGATTCGGGCGAGGCGCTCGGCACCGGCATCGGCGCCATGAGCAATGCGCGCTGGGTACAGTTCTTTCAGATGATGGTCGGCGAGGACATCTATCCGAAGGAAATGAACGTCACCGAGGCCTACACGCTGCAATTCGTCAACAAGCGCGTCGGCATCGAGCGCAAGCGCTGAGACCGATCATGAGCGCAGCGTCTCCTCTGCTGCGCCTGCAGGACATCACCCATCTCTACGGCGGCGGCAAGGGCCGTACCCTGCTCGCCCTCGACGGCGTCAGCCTCGAGGTCGGCCATGGCGATTTCCTCAGCCTGCTCGGGCCCTCGGGCTGCGGCAAGTCGACCCTGCTGCGCCTAATCGCCGGCCTGGAGACGCCGAGCAGCGGCGCCATCGCCTGGCCCGACGGCAAGCCGGTGCCCGGCGACATCGGTTTCGTCTTCCAGGAGCCGACGTTGATGCCATGGGCGAGCGTCGCCGACAACGTCCGCCTGCCGCTCCGCCTGACGCGGCGCCGGGCCATGCCGGCCGATATCCAAGCCGTGCTCGATCTCGTCGGCCTGCGCGATTTTGCCGGCGCCTATCCGCGCGAACTGTCCGGCGGCATGAAGATGCGCGCCGCCCTGGCGCGCGCCCTCGTCACCCGGCCGCGCCTCTTGCTGCTCGACGAGCCCTTCGCCGCGCTCGACGAGATCACCCGCTTCAAGCTCAATGAGGATCTCCTGCGCATCTGGCGCGAGCGGCGCTGCACGGTGATCTTCGTCACCCACAGCGTCTTCGAGGCGGCTTTTCTGTCCCAGCGCGTCGCCGTCATGTCGCCGCGCCCGGGCCGCATTCTCGCCGAAGAGGCCATCGATCTGCCGGCGCTCCGCGTTTCCGAACTGCGCACCAATGCCGCCTATAGCGCGATCTGCCGCAAGCTGTCCGACCGGCTCGCCTCCGGCATGGGAGAGACGCCATGAGGGCGCTGCTCGACCGTCTGGCACCGCTCGCGCTCGGGCTGATCGGCCTCGCCCTGTGGGAAGGCCTAACGCGCCATTACGCCGTGCCGGTCTATGTCCTGCCCGGCCCGCTGCTGATCGCGCAAACCCTATGGCAGGACGGCGCCAGCCTGCTCGGCGCGCTCTGGATCACCCTTCGCATCACCGCGCTGGCGCTGCTCGCCGCGACGCTCGGGGGCGTGCTGCTCGCCGTGGTCATGGCCCAATCGCGCCTCGTCGAGCGTAGCCTGTTTCCCTATGCGGTGATCGCCCAAGTGACCCCGGTGGTCGCCATCGCCCCGCTGATCATCATCTGGGCCGACAACACCACCCTGGCCCTGGTCATCTGCGCCTGGATCGTCGCCTTCTTCCCCATCGTCGCGGCAACCATGACCGGGCTCAACGCCGCCGAGAAGAACCTGCGCGATCTCTTCCGGCTTTATGGCGCGGGCCGCTGGCAGACCCTGCAGCTGTTGCGCGCGCCGGCGGCGCTGCCCTATTTCCTCACCGGCCTGCGCGTGTCGGGAGGCCTTTCCCTGGTCGGCGCCGTGGTGGCGGAATTCGTCGCCGGCACCGGCGGCGCCGAAACCGGCCTCGCCTTCCGCATTCTCGAATCGGGCTACCGCCTGCAGATTCCCCGCCTGTTCGCCGCCCTGGTGCTGCTGGCGGCCGCCGGCATCGCCATCTATGTCGCGCTCGATCTGCTGTCGCGCCTATTGCTGCGGCGCTGGCATGACAGCGCGCTCAAAGACCGCGGCTGACGCCGGCCCGGATTCGGCGCGGATTAGCGCAGCGGCTGGCGTTGGCGAATTGAAAAATCCTCAACAATAAATTTTTCTCCGCCCGCCATTTTCTCTCTAACGTCTCCGCTTGCCCTAAAGGCCAGGCCTCGCGGCCGGCCGCGTCTGACACAGGAGTCCCGCCGCATGTTGCCCACCGCCAGCAAACTCGCCTTCACCGACGTGCCCGTGGTCGATATGGCGCCCGCCTGGTCGGACGATCCGCCGGCGCGCCGCCGCCTCGCGGCCGACATCGCCGAAGCCTGCGGCCGCGTCGGCTTCATGTACATCAAGAAGCACGGCATGGCGCAGGCCGACATCGACGCCATCTTCAAAACGGCGCAGGACTTTCACAACCTGCCGCTCGAGGCGAAGATGGAGGTGTCGCTGACCAAGAACAACCATGCCCAGGGCTATCTGCACGGCATGACCAAGGGCACCGAGAAAACCATATCCGCCAACCTGCAGGAAGCCTTCCAGATCCGCCGGCCATTGGCCGAGGACGACCCCGATCTGCTGGCCGGCAAGCCGATCCACGGGCGCATTCCCTGGCCGAGCGCCATGCCCGACCTGCAGCCGCGCATGATGGCCTATTACGACAAGATCAACAAAGTTGGCTACGAATTGCTGAAGCTGTTCGAGCTGAGCCTCGATTTCCCCGAGGGCCATCTGAAGCAATTTTTTAAAAAGGACATGAACTCGCTGCGGCTGCTGCACTATCCGCCGCAGAAGCCCGACGAGGATGGCGTCCATCTCGGCGCCCGCGCCCATACCGACACCAACGCCTTCACCATCCTGGCCCAGGATTCCAACGGCGGCCTGGAAGTGCGCAACCGCGAGGGCGAATGGGTCGGCATCCCGCCGATCGACGGCACCTTCGTCGTCAATGTCGGCGAAGTGCTGAAGGTCTGGACCGACGGCGTCTTCTCCTCGACGCTGCATCGCGTGATCAACCGCTCGGGCAACCGCCGCTACTCGATTCCGTTCTTCATGTATCCGAGCTACGACGCGGTCATCCGGTCGCTGATCAAGAACCCCGACCCGAGCAATATCGCGCCGGAAAACCTGCATACCTCGATGCCGCGCGACAAGCCCTTCGTCTATGGCGAATTGAAATCGCGCAGCACCGCCAAGATCATGCCCGGCAACATCGCCACGGCCCCAGTGAAGGAAGACTACTAATGACCGCTTACGTGATCGGCGAAGTGCAAATCATCAATCCCGAAGGCATGAAAGGCTACGGCCCGATGGTCGCGGCGGCGGTGAAGCAATATGGCGGACGCTATCTCGCGCGCGGCGCGACGCCGAAAGTACTCGAGGGCGGCCCCGCCAACAATATCCTGATCATCGAGTTCGACGATGCGGCAGCGGCGGAACGCTGGTTCGCTTCGCCCGAATATGCCGCGGCCAAGGCGATTCGTCAGGGCTCCTCCAATCTCCGCCTGATCCTGGTCGAAGACAGCGTCAAAAGCGTCACTTAGCAAAAGCACGGCCTGAACCGACAACAGGCGCGCCGGCTCCGGCGCGCCTGTTTTTTGAACGTGCGATGCAGCCTCAGGCGGCGGCGTCGGGCAGCGTGATCTCATTGGCGCGTCGCAGGCTCTCGAACATGCCCGAACGCAGCATGAACTTGCGCGCGCGCTCCGGATCGCCAGAAATCTCGCGCAGCTCCTGCAGGAATTTGGCGCGGGTCGCCGGATCCTTCGCTTCGAGCCGCTTTTTGTTCTGGATCGTCTGCTCCTGCACGAATTCGGTCGCCACGGTGCGGCGCTGCAGATCGTACAATTCGAGCAGGCGCTCGGTCTCGCCATGCCAGACGCGGCCGAGTTTCTCGCCGAGATTGATCGCGTCATGGATGCCGCCGTTAAGGCCCATGCCGCCGATCGGATTGTTCACATGGGCCGAATCGCCGGCCAGCATGACGCGGCCCTTGCGGAAGGTGGCGGCGACGCGCTGGTGAATCTTGTAGAGATTGCGGTGGACGATCTCGTAGGGCTCGCCGAGCGGGAAAAACTTCTGCAGGCGGGCCTGCGCGCTGGCGTCGCTGAGGATATCCTCGTCGCTCTGGTTGGGATCGGTCGGGAACACCAGGCGCCACAAGCCCGGCGGCGCGTAGCCGGCGACCTTGAAGCAATTGCACCATTCGTCCGGGTCGGCGATGTAGTTGCGGAAACAGAAACCGCGATTGGCCTCGAAATCGAACGGCGTGGTGAAGACGACGAAACGCTCGGGGAAGGTGAAGCCCTCGAAGGAGACGCCGATGGCCTTGCGCACGCGCGAGCGCCCGCCGTCGGAACCGATGAGATAGCTGCCCTTGAAGCTCTTGGGGCCCTTCGGGGTGTCGCAGGTCAGCGTCACGCCCGCCTCGTCCTGCGCCACGTCCGTCACCGGATGGTCGAACAGCATCTCGCACAGCGGCTCTTTTTCGAGCAGGCTCTGCAGGTGGTACGACAGCTTGAACTGCTCGCACTGCACGACATAGGGAAACTTGGTGTCGTTCTTCAGCAGCTTATGATCGAACAGCGCGACGCGCTCGCCGGTCGGGCGATCCCAGAAATGGAAAATCTCAGCGACCAGGCCATGTTCGCGCACGTAGGGCTCGAGCCCGAGCGTGTCGAGCAATTCGAGGGTCGCCGGATGGGTCGTCGCCGCGCGCGGATCGTCCTTGAGCGAATCCATCGCCTCGAAGACCGTGACCGGGATGCCCTGCTTGACCAGGGAGAGGGCGCAGAGCAGCCCGACGGGGCCGGCTCCGGCGATCAGAACGCGGTCTTTGCTAGCCATCGACAGTCTTCCTCTTTGTGGCATGACGCTGTTGCAACAAGCCGAGCCTAACCCAGCCCGCTGTAGATACCCTCCTACCCCACGGCGGATAAGAGCATCAATCCATGACCCTCGATTGAACGATTCTGAACAATCCGACAGGCCCGGCCGTCAGGCCGCTTCGCGGCCCGAAAGCTCGGTCTGCCAAGGCGCCAGGCGGCGTTCGAGCAAACGAACCAGCGATGTCAGCCCGACCGCCATGATCATCAGAATGATGATCGGCACGAACATCGCCGCCGTGTCGAACTGGTTCGCCGCATTGAGAATGATCCCGCCCAAGCCGGAGATCGCCGTGAAGAATTCGGCGACGACCATGGCGATCACGGCCTTGCCGATGGCGAGCTTCATGCCGGCGATGATGTAAGGCAGGGTCGCCGGCAGCACGATCTTCCACATGACGGCGGCAGGCGGCGCGACGAAGGACGTCCCGACCTCGATCAAGGCCTTGGGCACGGCGCGCACGCCTTCCCAGGTGTTGATGCAGATCGGGAAGATCGCCAGGGTGAAGATGATCGCCACCTTGACCGTGAAGCCGAGGCCGAACCACAGCATGAACAGCGGCACCAGCGCGACCAGCGGCATGGCGTAGCCGGCGGTGACGTATATGCCGACAGCGGCCTCGACCATCCGGTAGCGGCCGATCAGCAGGCCGAGCGGAATGCCGACCAGGGCCGCGAGCAAGTAGCCAGCGGCGAACGGCTGCAGGCTGGACAAAATCGCCGTCATCAGGTCGCCGCTTTGCGCCATGCGCACGCCGGCTTCCCAGATCGCGCTGGGGTAGGAACCGAACAGCGGGTTCATGCTTGGGCCGGCCAATTCCCATAGGCTTCCGACAATGATCAGCGACAGCGCCGTCACGTGGCCTTTGGCGAGTTTGAATTTGGCACGCGGCAGCGGCACTGCCGCATCTTGCGCGGTCGGGGCTTTGGCAGCGAGCGTGTTGTCGGTCATCGGGGCACTCCAGCGGTCACGGCGTCAATAGGGCGTTCAATGCAAGGCATCGGGGACGGCGTGCGCGTGCAGCGCCTTCCAAATGTGATAACGCTTTTTGACGAATTCCTCGTGGGCGCGCACCGCGACCACGTCGCCGCGCGGACGCGGCAAATCGATGTCGACGACATCCTGCACCTCGCCTTGCGTCATCAGCACGACGCGGTCGGCAAGGAGCACCGCCTCGTCGAGATCGTGGGTCACGAAGATGATCGTCTTGCCGGTCTTGGCGTGGATCGACAGCAGCTCAGCCTGAAGCACCTCGCGCGTTTGCGCGTCGAGGGCGCCGAACGGCTCGTCCATCAGCAGCACGGCGGGATCGATCGCGAGCGCGCGGGCGATGCCGACGCGCTGCTTCATGCCGCCCGACAATTGATGCGGACGACGGTCCATCGAATCCTTGAGGCCGACCAGTTCGAGATAGCTCTCGGCACGCTCGGTTAATTCCTTGCCGCGCACGCCCTTCATTTCGAGGCCGAACTTGACGTTGCCCAACGCACTGCGCCAAGGCAATAGCTCGGCGTGCTGGAACACCATGCCGCGGTCATGGCCGCAGCCCAGCACATGTTTGCCGGCGACGCGCACTTCGCCGCCGTTGGCGCTTTCCAGCCCCATGATGATGCGCAACGCCGTCGTTTTGCCGCAGCCCGACGGCCCGGTGAGGGCGACGATCTCACCGGGCTGCACGGAGAAGGACACGCCTTTCAGGGCGTTGACCAATTGCGGCTTGCCGCCGATTTGCAGGGTGAACGTCTTGACGACGTCCTTGAGCACGACTTCGGCCATCGGCGGCATTCCCAGTTACTTCTTCGACGCGACGAGCTTGAGGGCGGCGTCGCGCACGGACGGGACGATCATCCCGTTGAGATCGATCGGCTTCTGCATCTGGCCGACCTGGATGGTCAGGTCCATGAGGAACTTCAGCTTATCCATCGGGAAGGGGAACGTCGCATCGATCGAATCGGATTCGACCGCATCTTTGCGCAC
>CAMAVH010000015.1 GCA_945861615.1 Rhizobium sp. Q54
ACCGAACACCGAGTTGGCCAACTGGCCGCTGATGTTCAGGCTCGAGTCGTCGGTGTCGTTGCCGAACACGGTCGTGACGTCGAAGCTGACGGTGACCGAGTTGCTGTTCGAGTCGGTCAGCACGACCGACTTGGAACCGGTGCTGCTCAAGTCGACGGCGGCGCTGGTGAAGCCGCCGACGGTGATCACCGAGGCGCTGGCGGTCGAGGTATCGATCGACATGTTGCCCGTGGCGAGGGCCGCAAGGCCCGCGGTGTCGGTGGAGGTGACGCTGATCGAGTTCAGATCGAGGACGCCGGTGACGCTCGAGCCGGCCGTGAAGGTCGGGGTCACGGCGGAGATATCGGCGGTCTTGCTGAACGCGGAGTTCAACTCGACGACGACATCCAGCTCGTTGAAGTTGACGGTCTGGGTCTCGTTCGTGGCAATGGCCGTGCTGCCGATGGCCACGCCCTGGCTCTCGCCGGTCGTGCGGTTGGTGAGGGTCAGAACGTCGGTGGACGCGTCGAAGGCGAAGGTGAAGTTGGCGTTGCCGACATCGTTGCCCAGACGGATGCTGGCGAAGCCGTCAGCGGCCTGGACGTTGCTGCTAGCATTGGCGTTCAGGGTCGTGGTCGTGGTGCTCGAACCGTTGACCAGGGCGGTGCCGTTGAACACGGTATCCTGGGCGATACGGTCGATTTCCGACGTCAGAGCTTGGTATTCGGTGTCGAGCATGCCGCGTTCGGTGGTGGACAGCTGGCCCGAACCGGACTGCACGGCGAGCGTCTTCATGCGAACGAGAATGTCGTTCACCTTGGACATCGCGCCGTCGGCGATCTGCAGCATCGAAGTGGCCTGGCCGGCGTTGACCTTGGCCTGCTTCTGCGCCTGCACTTCGGCGTTCAAACGCGAACCGATGGCGAGGGACGCAGCGTCGTCCTTCGCGCCCAGAACGCGCGTGCCCGCCGACAACTTGGCGAGAGAGGTGGAGGCAGCCGCATCGGCCTTCGCGAGATAGCGAGTGGCAACGTTGGCGGCGTAGTTGGAAACGATATTCAGAGCCATAGTATTCTCCTACTTGGAGGGTTGAGAAAAGTGGCTTCCTGCCACGTCAGGCACGTAAGACCGGCTTGTAAACAAGCCGAGAGAGCGCCGAGGGGAGTCTCGCTCCGCCATCCGGCGCTAACAGCGTTATTTGATGCGGGTCGTCCGCGAGATGCCGTGCGGTATTTCACCCGCGCAGGCCTGGGCGGCGAGCAGCTTCATGCGAACGAGAATATCGTTCACTTTGTGATCGGTTCCGTTGACGAGATGGGGAATGAACGTGAGGGTGCGCTGCGCAATACGCGCGCGCTTCTCGCGAGGCAAGCTGGCCATAAACTCTGTCGCTGCCGCGTTCACCTCGGCGAGGGATGCGGTGACGCGCAGGGCGTCGTGATAGCGGCTAAACCTAGCCATTCCTCGGTCTCCTACATGGAGGATAGCTGCGACGTCCTGCCACAGCACTCATTCGATATCGCTCAAACTAGCGGATAAAACTTAACGAGTGATTACCTCAAAAGCTCTCTATCGGTTTTTTTTCGGCGAAGCCAAAGCCGCAGCTATGAGAGAGCATTAAAGCTTTTTAAAGGTTAATTTTGCATGATTCCCGCAACGGCGCGCAGTCTGCGCTGCCGTATTCCGACAATACGCGGGTTTTCTCTCATGGGCAAAGCGGCATCGGCGTTGAAGCAAGGTTCGAAGGCGCCTTCAGCTTCGCATCAACTCGCAAATCTGCTGAAGACCGCGGCGTCGGATCACCAGGCCGGGCGTCTCGATGCCGCCAGGGCCGGCTATGAGGCTGTGCTCGCTACAACTCCTCAACAGCCTGACGCTTTGCAGCTGCTCGGCGTGCTACGTCATCAGCAAGGCGCGGCGGAAGAGGGAGTGGCGTTGCTTGAAAAAGCGATCTCGCTACAGCCGCGCAATGCGAACATACGAAATAATATCGGCAGCGTGCTGCGCGACATAGATCGGTTGCCCGAAGCCGAAAAGCAATTCGCGGCGGCCATCGCGCTGGCTCCTGACGTGGCGGAAACCTACGTCAATCACGGCATCGTCCTCGATCAGCTGCAGCGCTATGAGCACGCATGCGCGGCTTTCGCCGCTTGTTTGGAGCGCGCCCCCGATGACATCCGCGCGCTGCGCGGTTTGGGCACGGTTCAACTGCGGCTTGGCCGTTTCGAGCAAGCAGAGGCCAGTCTGCGGCGCTTGAACGCGCTCAAGCCGGACGATCCCGAAACCCTTGGAAATCTCGGCATCACGGCTCAGGCCCAGGGCCGTTCCGCGGATGCGGAGCGGTTCTTGCGAGCGGCCGTCGAGCGGGCGGGAGAGAAGCCGGCGTTGCGGCAAAGCTTGCTACTTCTTTTGAACAAAGAACCGCGCGACGCCGCTGCGCGAGAAGCCTTTCGCGATATTCTGCGCAACGATCCGGAAGCCTGGAAGTTGGAAATCCACATCGCGCACCGCCTGCTGGACATCGGACGGCTGGAGCAGACGCAGCAGCTTCTTGAAGACATGCTTGCCGTGCACAAGGACAATTCGCAAGTTTGGAGCGAGGCCGGTGTCGTCTATTTGCGTCATGGCAAGCACGCAGACGCCATAGCGCATTTCCATCGGGCGATCGAATTGGATCCGCAATCGTCCGCCGCCTTCACCAACCTCGGCGGCGCCTATTTGCAGACGCATCAGTTGCCGAAAGCGGTGACGACGTTTCGCGAGGCATTGAAGCGCGATCCCTCTGCCTTTCAGGCGCAGGTCAGCATGATCCGCGCCTTGCGTCTCATGGAACGCTTCGAAGAGGCGCAGATCTATGCGCGTTCGGCGATTGACCTCATGGAGGCGGCGCCGAGTGTCGCCAAGGCGAGCGGCGAGACCAACGTGCTGTTGGTCCAGTTCTTCAAGACGATCTGCGATTTCGACGCGCTCGAACGGCTCGGCAACGTTTGGGAGATCGGCGAATCTCTGCCGCCCACGGCTTCGGTCGGCATCTTCCTCGATCAACTCGTCTTTGCCGAGACGCCGGAAGACGTCCGCCGTTTCGTCGGCATGGTCGGCAAATGGGCGTCCTACTACGAGGCCTTGGCAGCCCAGTCTCCCCTGGAGCCGTTTTCGCCGCGCGATGCGAAGGCGAAAATCCGCGTCGGCATACTGTCGTCCGATTTGCGCTCGCATTCGGTGGCCCGGTTCGTGATGCCGTTTCTCAAGGATTACGACCGCGAGAAGTTCGAGGTTTTCTGTTATTCCCCGCTGCGGCGCGAAGCCGATCCGGTGCAGGTTCAGGTGCGCAATCTGGTGTCGAGTTTCCAGTATATCGACAACCTGACCGACCGCGAAGCCGCTGCGCTGATCCGGGGCGATGGTATCGACATCCTGTTCGACCTCAACGGTTTCACCGAACATTCGCGCATGCCGATCATGACCTATAAGCCGGCGCCGGTGCAGATGTCATGGCTAGGTTATCCCTTCACCTCGGGTTTGAAGGCGATCGACTACGTCCTCATGGACCGCCATGTCTTGCCGTCCGACGAAACCACTCTGGTGGAGCAGCCGCTGGTGATGCCGGAGGCTTGGATATGCTTCGGCAAATATAGCGAGGAGCCGATCAATCCGCAGCCGCCGGTGGCGCGCAACGGCGTCGTCACTTTCGGCACGCTCAACAACCCCTACAAGTTCAACCGCAACATCATCGCTCTGTGGGCGCGGGTGATGCGCGAGGTGCCGGATTCGCGGTTTCTGCTGGTACGCCCTGAAGCCTCCTCGACGACGCTGGTCAGCAATATCGCGCGCGAGTTCGCCAAGCATGGCATCTCCAGCGAGCGGATTTACGTGCGCAACAACCGGGCCGAGAATGTTTCGCATTTCAGCTATTACAACGAAATCGATATCTCGCTCGATACATTCCCGGTCACGGGCGGCACGACAACCTGCGACGCCCTTTGGATGGGTGTGCCGGTCGTGGCGCTCGTCGGGCCGGCCTATCATCACCGAATCAGTTCGGCCATCCTGAAGCATTGCGGCCTGGAAGAGCTGTGCAGCGAGACGCATGACGGATTCGTCGATGCGGCGGTGGCCTTGGCCAACGATCCCGACCGCTTGGCCTTCTGGCGCGCCAACCTGCGCCAAGCGATGATCGAATCGCCGTTGTGCGACGAGGCCCGTTTTTCCCATCAGTTCCAGGAAATGCTCGAACAGGTCGCGCATGTGCATGGTCTGCGTTGAGTGCCATGTCCGTCATCCCGCAGATTGAGAATTTGACGATCGATCCCGGCGCCTGGATCAGCGAGGACGCGCGGATATTCCCGTCGGTGCGCGGTACGAGAATCTCGATCGGTGCCGGCTCTAAGATTTTCGAATTCGCCGTCATCCGCGCGGTCGGCGGCACGGGAGACGTGATCATCGGTGAACGCTGCATGATCAATCCCCATTGCGTTCTTTACAGCGGCAGCGGCATCCGCATCGGCAACGACGTGGCGCTGGCGCCCGGCGTGCAGGTGGTGCCGGCCAATCACGCCTACGCGCGCCGCGACATTCCCATCGCCCGGCAGGGTTTCCTGCCGTCCAAGGGTGGCGTCGTCATCGGCGACGACGTATGGGTCGGCGCGGGTGCCGTGCTGCTCGACGGGGCCGTTATCGGCCGCGGCGCCATCATCGCGGCGGGCGCCGTGGTGGGGAGCCTAGTACCGGACTATGAAATCTGGGGCGGCGTGCCGGCGCGCAAGATCGGCGAGCGCGGCATGGCGGACGGCGCATGAACCTTAAAGACATGACACGCGACGGGCTGGCGGACTATGTCGCCGCGCAACTCGCGCATTTCTTTCCCGACGGCCAGCCGGACCTTTTGGGCTTGGTGAATCAGGATATCGACGAAACGCTAGATCGTTTGGGTGTTTGCATCAATGCGGTCGCCATGTGGCGCGAGGCGGAGTTCGACTATCTCCACTCTTCGCAATATTGCACGTTTCTCTACTATCTTTCGAACACCGCCTGGCGCAACCGTCAGGATAAAAGGTTCTGCACCAAGCTGTTCCTGCTCAACAAGGCGTTGAACGGATTCGACTGCTTTTACGACAACCAATTGCCCGACAAGTTCTTCATCGGCCATTCTGTCGGCATCGTGCTGGCGCGCAACAGTTTCGCCAATTATCTGGTGCTCTATCAGAATTCCACGATCGGCCGGCATGGCGCCGATGTGCCGGAAATCGGCGAAGGCGTCGTGCTCTATCCCAACACGGCGATCATCGGCAAATGCCGGGTCGCGAGCCATACGGTCTTGTCGCAGGGCAGCGCCTTGATCAATGCCGACAGCCCTGGCAATTGCTACGTCTTCGGAACGGGCAGCGGCCTCGCCTTCAAGCCGCTGAAGCGGCCGGTCATCGGCGATTACTTCCGGCTTTAGCGCGGGATGAGGCCCGGCAACGCGCTCATGAGCGGACGCGGGCGGATCGCCAAGTCTTCTGCCATGGCCGTCACATCCACGATCGGGCTGACGACATAGGGCGCCTCGGCCTTCGTCGTTGTCGAGATCTTGCATCCGGTCAGCTTTTCCAGCGCGGCGAACAGGTCGGCGTTGGTGACATTCACGCCGCTCGCCACATTGTAAATCTGGCGGCGGCCGCGTGTCGCGATGGCGACCAGCGCGGCGCAGACATCATCGATATGGACGTAATCGCGCGCCATGCGTGGGTGGCTGTCGAGATGCAGCTCTGGTGCGGCAGCCGCACGGCGGATCACGTCATGCAGGAAGTTTTCGCCCGTCAACCCGTCGTCATAGGCGACGGCAAGCCGTGCCGCACGCACGTTGGCGCGTCCGGCGGTCAGGCAGAGCGATTCGCCGAGCGCTTTGGACAGATCGTAGAGATGGCGCGGGTTTTGCGGCGAAAGCATCAGCGCCGCGTCCTCGCGACCGCTTGTCCCGCCGTCATAAAGACGCGTCGAAGAGAGATAGGTCATCGAATCGAAGGCGGCGTCCTTCAACAGGCGGGCGAACAGGCTGCTGTGGGCTTCGACCGTATCGAAGGGGCGCGCGGCATAATCGGCGGTCAGGCCGATCGCATAGATGGCATGGCCAAGCGGTTGCGACAGATAGCCGTCATCCTTGCGGCCGAAGGCCTGCACCGTCGCGCCCTGAGCCGCGAGGTGGCGGCATAGCGCGCGGCCTATGACGCCGTCGGCGCCGAGGATCGAGAAGGATTGGCCGCTTAAAGTCATGGCGTCAGATCACGCAAGCGCGGAAAAGACCGGTCGCGCTCGGACAGGATCGGCGCGTCCTTATCGGGCCAAGTGATGCCGAGATCGTCATCGTCCCAGCGCAGGCCGCGCGCGCTCGCCGGCTCGTAGAACTCGGCGATCTGATAAAACAGCTCGCTGGCGTCCATCAATGTCTGGAAGCCGTGGGCGCAGCCCTTGGGGATATAGAGCATGCGGCGGTTTTCGGCCGTCAGCTCGGCGGCAGCCCATTGGCCGTAGGTCGGCGAGCCGGCCCGCAAGTCGACGGCGACATCATAGATGGCGCCGGCAGTGACGCGCACCAGCTTGGCCTCGCTATGGGGCGGCGCTTGATAGTGCAGGCCGCGTAGCGTCCCCTTCTTGGCGTTGAACGAGGCGCTGCATTGGGCGATGGCCGTTTCCAGGCCGTGCGCGGCGAATTCGCGTGCGCAAAACGTGCGGGTGAAGGCGCCACGCTCGTCGGCGATCGGTTCGGCGTCGATGACGAAGACACCGGCGAGCTTGGTCTCGCGAAAGATCATCGCTAATCGAGGACTTTCACCGCCGGGATCGGCACCACGAACTTGCCGCCCCAGGCCTTGATGCCGGCCATTTTCTCGACGATCTCATCCTTGATGTTCCAGGGCAGGATCAGCACATAGTCCGGCTTCGTCTCGAAGATTTTCTCCGGCGCGTGCACCGGGATATGCGTGCCCGGGAGGAAGAGCCCCTGCTTGTGCGGGCTGGCATCGACCGTATAGTCGAAGAAATCGCCGCGCACGCCGCAATAATTGAGCAGCGTGTTGCCTTTGGCCGGCGCGCCGTAGCCGACGACATGCTTGCCGGCATCCTTGGCGGCGATCAGGAACTTCAGCAGTTCGCGCTTGGTGCGCTTCACCTGTTCGGCGAAACCTTCGTAGGTCGCGGCTTTGTCGAGGCCGGCGGCGATCTCGCGGCTCTTCAGCGCGGCAACGGTCGCTTCGGTCTTGCGGGCGGCGTCGGCATGGCAGCCGTAGATGCGCAAGCTGCCGCCATGGGTCGGCAATTCCTCGACGTCGAACAGGCGGATGCCGTGGCGCGCGAAGGCCTTCTCAACCGCGAGGAGCGAGAAATACGAAAAATGCTCGTGATAGATGGTATCGAATTGGTTGAGCGTCATCAGCTGGAGCAGATGCGGGAACTCCATCGTCAGCACGCCATTGGGCGCAAGCGCGATCTTCAGGCCGCCGATGAAATCGTTGAGGTCAGGCACATGGGCGAGCACATTGTTGCCGAGCAGCAGGTCGGCGCTCTTGCCCTGACTGACGAGATGGCGCGCCGTTTCGATCCCGAAGAAACGGACGAGCGAGGGGATGCCCTTCTTTTCGGCGACCTTGGCGACATTGGCGGCCGGCTCGATCCCGAGCACGGGCACGCCACGCTGGGCGAAATATTGCAGCAGATAGCCGTCGTTGCTGGCGACTTCGATCACCTGTGACGAGCCATTGTAACCGAAGCGACCGATCATCTTCTCGACATAGCGCTCGGCATGCTTCAGCCAGCTGTCGCTGTAGGACGAGAAATATGCGTAGTCGGAGAACAGTTGCTCGGGCGTCTGCACGTCCTCGACCTGCACGAGCAGGCAATCGTCGCAGACCAGCGCATGCAGCGGATAGAACGGTTCGGCGCGCCCGAGATCCTGCGGGCGCAGGTAATAGTTCGACGGCGGCTGCACGCCGAGATCGACCATGGTGCGGGTCAGCGGCGCGCCGCAAGCGCGGCAGGCCTGGCGCTTGAGCCCGGAAAGTTGTCCGTCGTCAGATTTTGACGATACGGGGGCGAGGGACGCCTCGTGCGACATCGCGAACTCGGCCTGCGTCTGTTTCAGATTCGTTGCCATGATACGTCTCTTTTTCAAAGATGGCGATCTGCCGTTCCGTCAGCTGCCGGACATCGTCCGAGGCGTAGAAGGCGCGATACCATTCGACGGACTTGTCGATCGCCGTCTCGGCGGTCCAGTGGGTTTGCCAGCCGAAAGCGCGTTTGGCACGCGCGCTCGACAGGGTGAGAAGCGTGGCTTCGTGCGGGCCTGCGGCGGGCACGCTGTGCCATTGGGCGTTGCCGTCTCCGGCCTTGTTCCAGGCGGCGACCAGGCGATCGGCCATCCAGCCGACAGGCTGCGAGTCCGCCTCGGCCGGACCGAAATTCCAGCCCGACGAGAAGGCGACGGGATTCTCGCTCAACCGCTCGGCGAGGATCAGAAATCCATGAACCGGTTCCAGCACATGCTGCCAGGGTCGCACCGCTTCGGGATGGCGGATTTCCAGCGGGCGGCCATGGGCGAAGGCGCGCATGGCGTCGGGCACCAAACGGTCGACCGCCCAGTCGCCGCCGCCGATGATGTTGCCGGCGCGCACCGTGGCGACGCCGGGCGCGGACGCACCCATGAAATAGGAGCGGCGGAAGGCTTCGACCACCAGTTCGGCGCAGGCCTTGCTGTTGCCGTAGGGTTCACGGCCGCCGAGCGCGTCGGTTTCGCGATAGCCCCAATCCCATTCCTTGTTCTCGTAGACTTTGTCGGTGGTGACGATGACGGCGGCGCGCACGGATGGGCAGGCGCGCATCGCTTCGAGCAGATGCACGGTCCCCATCACGTTGGTGGCATAAGTACCGACCGGATCGGCGGCGGCGGCGCGCACGAGCGGCTGGGCGGCGAGATGCAGCACCACGTCCGGGCGGGCGCGACGCATGGCGGCGGTCAGGGCGAAATGATCGCGGACGTCGGCGATGGTCGAGGAGACATCGCGCGCCAAGTCTGTCGCTTCATAGAAACTCGGCTTGCTCGGTGCGGGTAACGCATAACCGTGCACTTCCGCGCCAAGGCGCGCAAGCCGGGCGCAGAGCCAGCCGCCCATGAAACCGGTGTGGCCGGTGACGAAGACCCGACGGCCCTGCCAGAAGGCGGGAGTTACGCCGACTTGCGGCATACCATCGATTCCTTGGAAGACCAGCTGCGCCACGGCGCCTTGCCGGAGTTCCACATTTCGTTGAGTAGCTGCATCTCGCGGAACGTATCCATGCACTGCCAAAAGCCGGGGTGCTGGTAAACCGAGAGCTGGTTTTCCGCGGCGAGATATTCGAGGACGCCTTGTTCGAGGCTGACGTTCTCGTCGGCGCGCAGTCGATCGAAGGCCTTCTTCTCGAACACCAGGAAGCCGCCGTTGATCCAGCCTTCGGTCACTTGCGGCTTTTCGCGGAAGGTGCGGACGGCGCCGTCCTCGATGGCGAGCTCGCCGTAGCGCGAGGAGGGGTGCACGGCGGTGACGGTGGCGAGGCGGCCTGAGCGCTTGTGAAAGGCGAGCAGCGCATCGAGGTCGACGTCGGATACGCCATCGCCGTAGGTGGCGAAGAAGCAATCGCCCTTCACGTAGGGCAGCGCCTGGCGTATGCGCGAGCCGGTCAGCGTGTCCTGGCCGGTTTCGGCCAGCACGACGCGCCAATCCTCGTCATAGCCGTTCGACAGCGTTTCGATCGAATCGCTGGCGAAGTCCACGGCGAAATCCGAATTGTGCCGGCGGTAATTGATGAAATAGTCACGAATGACGTCGCCCTTGTAGCCGAGGCAAAGGATGAAGTTGCGCGAACCTGCGCCGTGATAATGCTTCATGATGTGCCAGAGAATCGGCTTGCCGCCGATCTCGACCATGGGCTTCGGCTTGAACTCGGTCTCTTCGCGCAAGCGCGTACCAAGTCCGCCGCACAGCAGCATGACGTCGGGGCGATCGCGGCCGGGGGCCGAGCGCAGGTTGGTAAACTTCAGCATGGTCACTCTCCCAGAAGGGGGCTCGGATCACGATGCGGCGACGGATAGCCCCGTCCCAGATTGCGGCCTGGGGCTCGGCGAGCCGGACGGCCAGGAACGCCCCGTGGCACCTCGAGACGACCGCTGACCCCGGGCCACGCCGGCATGGCGGGGCTCTGGGCGGCGCCGTCGAGGCGCAGCGCCGGCTTTTCCGTCGGAAGGGCGGCGGCGAACTCGCTATGCGCCGATTTCACGGCGAGAAGCTTGAGCACCGCCTCGAGGGCGATCGGCGGAAGGCCGGCAGACGAAACACGCAAATCCATAGTGGCGGTCCTTGGTTAATTTTTTATTGTTAAAGGCTGTGGCGGACCGGGTATTTGCTATTCGACATCACATACTGGCGGGCGATGTGATTGCGCGTGTCAATGAACACCGGCGCGCGCAGATTGACCGAAACATGGGCGCCGGCGCTGTCGCGGCGGACGGTCACGATCAGCATGAGAGCCAGGTCGGCCGGAGCGATGCCGACGGCGCGGCAGGCTTCTTCGATATCGGCGCTATCGATGGCCTGATGCTCGGTGGAGAGCGGCGCGACCAGGAAAGCGAGGTTCTGGTCCGACAGGCACTGAAGCACGCGGAACTGCGGATATTTGCCTTCCGGCAGTTCGGCGAGGGCGAAGTCATGATAGTCGCCGAAGCCGAGCAGGCCCTGCGGCATCGCGAGCATCGCGTTTTCGCCGATGGTGAGGGTGCCGAAGCGCGATTCGACGACGAGAGTGCGCGCCGTGGATTCGGTGGCAAGGATGGTGGGAGGCACGAGAGTCTGAGACGAGGCGGTGTTGGCGAGCATGATTGGCTCCTTAGGGCTGCGAGTTAACGGAGATACGAGGCGAGGTTGAGCTTGGACAGCGACGAGATCGTCATGTAGGACGCCTCCAGCAGGGTCTGATCCTGCGTCAGTCGGGTCATGACTTCGGTGACGTCGATGCCGGTGATGTCGGTTACGGACTGATTGAGGTAGACCTTGAGGTCGTCGTTGTCGGTCGTCACCTTATCGAGGACGGTCTGCGCGCTGGCGATTCGGCTGGTGATGTCTGGAATTTCCTGGATGGCCTGGTTCACCAGATCGAGCGCGTCGTTCAAGCGGTCGCGGTCGAGCGGATCCATGGTCACCGTGTTGGTCAGCTTCAGGGCGCGCATTAGCTTTTCGAAGCCAGGCTCGTCCGCGGTGGCGCCATAGGACACGTCATAATTCTCGGCGGCCTGGGTCGTCAGGCGGGTCGAATCGCCGGTGTAATAGGAGGTGTCGGCCGTGCTCGGGGTGGTCGTCGGCGGCGTGGTGTAGCTCGCGAGATCGACCGGCGCGGTGTCGATGCGGGTGCCGGCAAAGAGATAGCGGTCGCCGATCTTCGCATTGAGCTGGCGCGAGGCCTCGGCCAGCATGTTGTCGGTCGTTTCCGTGAGCGCCATGTCGCTGGCGTTCTCGTTGTTCAGCGCGTTGGTCAGGAACGTCTTGAGGTTGGTCGCAACCTCCACGAGCTTGGTCGTGGACTGTTCCATCGTCTGCAACCGCAGTTGCACGCTCTGATTGTTTGTCTTGTACTGGCTCATGCGCGACAGGTTCGATTCCAGGCTGATCAGCTGACGCGAATTGGCGGCGACGCCGGAATAGCGCGTCGAGACGTAACCGGTACCGGCCTGCACCGTGAGCGTGTCGATACGGTTCTGCGTGTTGCGCAGGTTCGATAGCGTTTGGCCGTAAGTACCGATGTCGGAGACGCGGGTCATTCTCGTCGTTCCTCGTTAAATCATGTCGGTCAGGGTCTTGAGCATTTCGGACAGCGTGGTAATCACCCGCGCCGAGGCCCCGTAGGCGTTCTGGTACATGATTAGGTTGGTCATCTCTTCGTCGGTGCTGACGCCGCTGGCCGACTGCGCCTTGGCGGTGATGTCGTTCAGCACGTTCAGGCGATAGGCCGCCGCGTCGTCGGCGTTGGCGGCGCGCGTCGCGTTGTCGGACAGGATATTGGCGCCGTAACCGGATAGCGTGGTGCTGGTGGCCGGCAGGCCGCCGGCGGCAGTAAAGGTCTGTTTCACCGTGAAGACCTCGGCCATGCGCTCGGCCACCGAGCTGTCGCCGCTTGTCAACACGATGTCGCCGGCAACGAAGGCGGCCGAGCTAAGCTGGCCGCGCGAGACCTTCTGCGCGTCGAGGACGATGTCGCTGCGCACGGCGACGTTGCTCGACAGGCCGCCCAGGGTGCTGCCCGTGATGAGGTTGTTGAGGCCGAAGTAGTGCGAGAAGCCGAAGCCGGTCGTCGCTTCCTGGCTGGTGCCTTCGTTGATGGCGATGCCTTGGCCGGCGGTGTTGGCGGTGATGACGAGTTGGCCGAGCGCATTGGTACTGGCCGTCGCGCCGGTTAGGCCGGCAATGGGCGGGACGGAAGCGGCATAGGCGCCGTTGAGCGCGTTGGCGATCTGAGTCACGGTCGGCGTGCCGCCGACGACGGTGGTGAGATCGGCGAAGTTGAAGTCGAACGGCGCGCCTGCGGCGGTGCCATCGGCATTGAGCACGGCAAAGCGAACTGTGCCGGTCATGCTCACGGTATCGGTCGCGGGGGAGAATCCGCGATCGCCGGTCAGGCTGGCCGGCGGCGGAATGGCCACGCCGTCGTTATGAATGGCGTTGATCTGGTCCTTGAGGACGGCAGCGAGACGGTCCATCTCGGCGCCGAAATTCGGCAGCTCGGTGTCGCGCATATCGATCAAGGCGGCGATCTGGCCCGACCGGACGTCGCCGGTGACGTCGGTGCCGTTGAGCATGATGCCGCCGATGCCATTGCTTGGGTAACTCACCTCGGCGCCCATGGCGGAGGCCGGCGTATAGCTGATCGTGCTGGCTTCGCGGTCGACCAGCGGGCGGCCGGAGGCCATGAAGATGACGGTTTCCCCGGTGCCCCGGGTGAAATAGCTGATGTCCATCTTCTCGGCGAGCGAGGCGATGGCGACGTCGCGCTGGTCCTGCAAGTCGCCGGCCGGCTGATTGAGGGCGATGTTGCGCGAGATATTGATGTTCAACTCAGAAATATTCTGCAGCAGCTGATTGATTTCCGCGACCGAGCCGGCGATCTGTTGGTCGGCCTCGTAACGCAAGTCCTGGATCTGCTTGGACATGTCGTTCATCTGGCGCGTCAGGGTCTGCGCGGCCATGACCAGGTCGATCTGGCTGTTGGAGGACGACGGATCGACGGCGAGCGCCGACATCTTGTTGCCGAGGGTCGTCATCGTCGAGGCCATCGACGAGGCGGCGTCCGGCGTGCCGAACATGTTCTGCATCGACGCGAAGAATTCCTGGCGCACGGACGCCTCGCCGTTCGCCGTGGTCTGGGCGCGCGCGTCGCGCAGCAGATATTCGCTCACCTCGCGGGTGATGCTGCCGATCTTGACGCCGGCGCCCTGTCCGTCGATCAGGACGTTCTCCAGATTCACCGTCTTGCGCGTATAGCCGACGGTATTCGCGTTGGCGATATTGTTCGACGTGACCGACAACGCGGCCTGCGTGGTCTGCAGGGCGGAGACGGCTGTGCCGAGCGCGACGTTGATGGAGGAGGACATGAGGGCGTTCCGACCGTCTGCTAAAGCTGCTTGTTGAGCGTCATCGCGACGGCGCGGCGCGGACCGGCGTTGTTGAGCACGCCGGCGCTGGAATAGGCGGCGGCGCTGACCTGCTTCTCGGACACGGCGGCGACGATCGCCTTCAGCAGGCGCTCGCTGACGCTGCGCGCGGCGCGCAGCGCCCGCTCGTTGTCGGTCATCACCTTCTGAAACCGCACGGTCGCTTCGCGCAGCGCATCGCGGGTCGCGGCGGGGGCACTGCCGAGCAGGCCGGGGTGCTTGCGCAGCTCCTGCATGAAGTGGTCGTAGCCGTTGGCCAAGTCGGTCTTCTCGGCCTGCAGGACCTTGATGTCCTGCGGGCGCTGGCCGCGCAGAATTTCGTTCTCGCGCGTCATCAAGTCGCTCAAGCGGATCGTGACGTCGAGCAGATCGCTGACCAGGCTGATGGGTGTCGTCATGATCACTTCACCTCTTGCATCTTGAGGATTTCGGCATAGACCTGATCGGCGATGCCGATGCCGCCGGTCTTGGCCATTTCCTTGCCGTATTGATCGGTCAGCACGGAGCGGAACAGCTTTTCGGCGTTGCCGCCGCCGAACGGGCCGTCGGTCTCGATGCCGGCGAACATGGCTTCCATGGTCTGGCCGACGAAGAAGGCCTCGAAATCCTGCGCGGCCTTACGGGCCTGCGCCTGGGTCTTGGCGCCGGTCGTCTGCGGCGCGGCTTTGGCGTCGCTGTAGGCGGAGGTCGCGTCGAGAAGGGAGAGCGCGCTCATCACATCACCTCGATTTCGGCTTGCAGGGCGCCGGATGCCTTGATGGCCTGCAGAATGGAGATCATGTCGCGCGGACCGACGCCGAGGGCATTGAGGCCGTTGACCAGTTCCTGCAGGCTGACGCCTTGCGACAGGATGGCGAGCTTGCGGTCGGCCTGTTCGTCGATCTGGATGTCGGAGCGTGCGACGGTCGCGGTCGTGCCGCCGGTCGAGAAAGCGCCAGGCTGCGAGACCTGCGGCGTTTCGGTGACGCGGATCGTCAGGTTGCCCTGGGCGATGGCGACGGTGGAGATGCGGACGTTCTCGCCCATCACGATGACGCCGGAGGACTGGTCGACGACCACGCGGGCGATCTGGTCGGGCACCACACGGAGCTGTTCGATGTCGGTTAGCAGGGCGACGATGTTGCCGCGCTTGTCTTCGGGAATGGTCATGGCGACCGTCGCCGGGTCGAAGGCCTTGGCGACGCCTTTGCCGCCGAGATAGGCGTTGATGGCGCCGGCGACGCGGTTGGCCGTCGTGAAGTCGGGGTTGCGCAACGACAGGCGCATTTCGCTCAACTCGGCCATTTCGAAGCCGATCTCGCGCTCGACGATGGCGCCGTTGGGGATGCGCGCGCTGGTCGGGGTGCCCTTGGTGACGGTGGCGGCGGCGCCCTGAGCGCTGAAGCTGTTGCTGGCGGCGCTACCTTGAGCGACGGCATAGACCTCGCCGTCGGCGCCGATCAGCGGGGTCACCAGCAAACTCCCGCCCATCAGGCTCTTGGCGTCGCCGAGGGCACTGACGGTGACGTCGAGGCGGGTGCCGTGGCGCGAGAAGGGCGGCAGGGTGGCGGTGACCATCACGGCGGCGACATTGGCCGTCTTCAGCGTGTCGTTGCGCACGTTGATGCCGAGGCGCTCGAGCATGCCGATCAGGCTCTGCTTGGTGAAGGGCGAGTTGTTCAGCGTGTCGCCGGTGCCATTGAGGCCGACGATCAGGCCGTAGCCGACCAGCTGGTTGTCGCGCACGCCTTCGAAGTCGGCGATGTCCTTGATGCGCGAGTTGGCCTCGGCCGGCGCTTGCGCCATGGCGGCGAGCAGCGCGGCGAGGATCACGGTGGCACGGACGATATGGCGAAGGCGGACGGTCATGTGTGCGATCTGCAAATGAATCGGGTTCGGTCTCGCCTACCTCTAGCGAGGAACGTGCCACTTCCGCAGATCTTGTAAGTGGCTGAAAAATAATGATTTATTTTGCAGGGGCGGTTGCCCAATCCCGGCAGTTCTCACCGGGCGGCAAGCGCTGCCGGGATTGCGCGGCAAGAATTACCCGCCTCGGCGCGCGCCATGTCGGGCTTAACGGCTTCTTAAGCAAAGGGGCGCAAATTGCCCTCTAACCCCAATCGGCGAGAGCTTGTTCGCGCGATGAAAATTTCTGATAGCAGTCCGATTCGTTCCCTCTTGCTCCGCCGCGCGCGCGGCAGCAATGGCGCGTCTACGGAATTCGCCACGCACCTGTCCGACGAGCCGACGCAGGCGGCCATCCCGCTGGCCGGCACCGGCGCCATGGGCGGCGTCGATTCGCTGCTGTCGCTCCAGGAGGTCGAGGATCCGACCACCGGCCGCTCGAAGGGCCTGATGCGGGCTGACGATCTGCTCGATCGTCTGGAAGAGATTCAGATGGGCCTGCTGATGGGCGGCCTGTCCCGCGAAAGTCTGCAGGAACTCGCCTGGACGGTGCGCCAGCGCCGCGGCGAATCGACCGATCCCAAGCTCAACGATCTTCTCGACCAGATCGAACTGCGCGCCGCTGTCGAACTGGCCAAATACGCCCCGCGCGGCTGATCGCCCGCCCGCCCATCGTGCCGTTCCCGGCACCCATCTTATAAATCATTGAAATTAATGGATAAATTTGCCAGCCCGGGATGCGCCCCGGTCTTGCCGTGAGGCCCGCCTCTACCTATACTCCGCGCGCTTTATGCGCTTGTTCCTGGGGTGGTGTTCGAGATGTCTGTGACGTTGTCTCCCGATTACCGGCCGTCCGATGACGAGCCGTTCATGAGTCCGAAACAGCGCGAGTACTTCCGCCGCAAGCTGCTGGCCTGGAAGGAAGAGTTGCTGTCCGAATCGACCGAAACTCTCATGCATCTGCAAGAGGGCGGCTTCCGCGAGCCCGATCTCGCCGACCGCGCGTCGCTGGAAACCGACCGTTCGCTCGAGCTCCGCACGCGCGATCGCGCCCGCAAGCTCATCTCGAAGATCGACGAGGCGCTCGAGCGCGTCGAAGACGGCAGCTACGGCTACTGCGTCGAAACGGGCGAGCCGATCAGCTTGCGCCGGCTCGAGGCGCGCCCGATCGCGACGTTGAGCGTCGAAGCCCAGGAGCGCCATGAACGCCTGGAGCGCACGCGGCGCGACGATTGATGAAGCTGCGCACGCGGCGCGACGATTAACGCACCGACGAAATCGAAAAGGCCGGCACCCCTGGGGTGCCGGCCTTTTTGTTCGCGTCCTCTCCGGGTTAGAACGGATAGAGGATGTCGATGACTTGATTGCCGTAGCGCGGCTGTTGCACGTCGGTGATGGTGCCGCGGCCGCCGTAGGCGATGCGGGCTTCGGCGATCTTCTCGTAGGAGATCGTGTTGGTCGAGGCGATATCTTCGCGGCGCACGATGCCGGTGATCTGCAGGTCGCGAACCTCGTAATTCACCCGCACTTCCTGATGGCCCTGAATGACGAGATTGCCGTTGGGCAGCACCTGGGTCACCAGCGCGGCGACCTTCAGCTGGATGGCTTCCTTACGGTCGATAGTGCCGGCGCCGTTGTTGCTGGTGGAGCCGTCGAGGCCCAACACGTTGGCATTGTCGACCTGGTTCGGCAGGAGCTTGTTGAGATTGGCTTCGAAACCGAGCAAGCCGTTGATCGCCGAGTTTTCCGTGCTGGCGCGCGAGCGGGCGCTGGTATTGCTCAACTGCGCCTTATCGGAAATGTCGATGACGACGGTCAGGATGTCGCCGGTGAGACCGGCGCGCTGATCCTTGAAAAAAGCGCGCGAGCCGGCGCGCCACAGGCTGTTGGCGGCACGGTACTCCGTGTCGGCCTTCGGCATCGGTAAGCTGACCGGGCGATAGTTGGGATCCTGAGTCGGATTGGTGATTTCCGACAGCTTGGGCTCCGCGCCGACGTTCTTCAGCCGTTCGAGAGTGTTGCCGCACGCGCCGAGAGCAAGGCTCGCCGCGACGGCGGCCCAGGTCGGCAGGGTGGCCGCGAGGCGGCGGCGCGTGAGGGAGACTGTTTTGTCGGACATGGCGGGATTCCTTGGGGTTCCGGACGGCGGCGGCGTTAGTTCGACACGGGGACGGTACTGGTGATCTGCACCGTGTTCATGCTGGTAATCACGCCTTCGACGACGGTTTTGCTCTGGGTATTCATGATGCGCACGGTATCGCCGACGCTGCCGTCCTCCAGGGCCTTGCCCTTGGAGGTCAACTGCATGCGCGGCGTTTGCAGCATCATTGTGACGACGGCGTTTTTGGCGACGGCGAGCGGGGTGCGCAAATCGCTGGCGCGCACTTGCTGGCCGGCATTGAGGCCACGGCGGACTTCCTGGCCGACGAGACGGTCGGCATCGCTGATGCCCTGACGGGTCGCCTGATCGCTGCGCAGTACGATCCAGTCGATATCGTCCTTGCGGATGATCTCGCCGGTGGCGAAGCGGCGGTTCAGCACCGGAACTTCGACCATGGCGACGGCGCGACCGGCGACCGGCAGGCGCGTCGTGTCGGCGACGACGGTGGCGTTGAAGCGGCCATTGCGTTCGTCATACTCGAGTTGTTCGACCTGAAGGCTGCTAGACGAACCCGCCGGTAGCTGGATTTGCGGCGCTTTGCCCGAAAGCTCGATCTCGCTGCGCGCCGAGAGGCCGCGGCGTTGCAACGCCTTGCGCAGGGCTGCTTCGATGTCGGACTGGCCGATCATCAAGGTGGCGCGTTCGACGATCACGCGGTCCGACCAGGTGCGCGGCTGCCAGGCGATATTGTGGGTTTTGGCCAGGGCGGCGAGGCGAGGCAGGTCATAGACCATGTGGCCGCCGGGCGCCGGCGCGGGGCCGACCGGCTCTTCGGTACGGTCGCTCAGGCCGGCGAACAAATCGCCGAGCTTCACCACCGCATCGCGCACGACGACGCGTTCGTTCATCGGTGTGCCGGCCATCAGTACGGGACGGGCGACGGCGGAGGCCTCCGCAGGCTTGCCTTGGGCCTGCGCGCCACCGATACCCGCGAACAGGGTCGCGGCGGTCAAGCCGGCGGCGAGCAAGCGATGGAGCGTGGTCGCGAAGGGGGGCATGGCGGTCATCCTCGATCGGTTCGGCATTAGGCCGTCTGCACCAGGCTGCTCAGCATTTCGTCGGACGTCTGCACCACTTTCGACGCCAGTTCATAAGCGCGCTGGGCGGTGATCATGGTGGTAATTTCATTGACCATGTTGACGTTCGAGGTTTCCAGGAAACCCTGGAGAATGCTGCCGAACCCGGTGCCGCCGGGTACGCCGGTGACGGCGGCGCCGGACGCGGCGGTTTCGGTGAGCATGTTGTCACCCATCGACTGTAGGCCGGCTTCATTGGGGAAGGTGGCGAGCTGGAACTGGCCGACGGTGGTCGTCGTCGACGCGCCCGGCAACTTGACCTGCACTTCGCCGCTGGCGTTGACGGAGACTTCCAGGGCGTCGTTCGGCACGGTGATGCCGGGCTGAACGGCGAAGCCCTGCGGCGTCACGATGGCGCCGGTCGGGCTGAGCTGCAGCGAGCCGGCGCGGGTGTAGCCGGTGGTGCCGTCGGGCATGTCCACCTGGAAATAGCCCTTGCCCTGGATCGCCATGTCGAAGCTGTTGCCGGTCGAGAGCATGTTGCCCTGCTCGTGGATGCGATAGACCGAGCCGACCTTCACGCCGGTGCCGAACTGGGCGCCGGTGACGACGAGCGTGCCGGTATCCGACGACTGCGAACCCACGGAACTGCGCGTTTGGTAGATCAGGTCGTTGAATTCGGCGCGCTGGCGCTTGAAGGCGGTGGTGTTCAAGTTGGCGATGTTGTTCGAAATCACATCGACGTTGAACTGCTGCGCCAGCATGGCGGTGGCTGCGATGTTCAGGGAGCCCATGGTGTGTTCCTATCTTCTGTAATTGTCCGGACGCTCAGGCGACTTTGCCGAGCCGCTGAATGGCGCCGCGGATGCGTTCGTCTTCGCTGTTGATGACTTTCTGCGAGCTCTGATAGACGCGAGAGGCTTCGATCATCCGGGTGATTTCTAGGATCGGCTGCACGTTGGCGCCTTCCAGATTGCCCTGCAGCACGTCGGTGCCGGTGACGGGAAGGGCGGGCGCGTCGGTGGTGTAAAGGCCGTCGCCGGTCCGCTGCAGGCGCTGCAGATTGTCGAACCCGACGAGCTTGAACTTGCCGATTTTTTGATTGTCTGCGGAGATGTTGCCGTTGGCGTCGATGCTGATCTCGGCCGTGCCCTGGGGAACGACGACCGGCTGATCGTTGTCGCCGAGCACTGTTTGGCCGCGCCCGTTGACGATCTGGCCCTGCGCGTTGATGTTGAAGTGGCCGTCGCGGGTGTAGCGCGGGCCGCTCGGCGTCTGAATGACCATGAAGCCGTCGCCGCGCAGCGCCACGTCGAGCGGGTTGCCGGTGGCGTTGATCGGGCCGGCCTGCGTTTCGCGGTGGATGCCGACGTATTTGGGGAACGTGATCTGCTGCTGGCCCGCATCCGGGGTCAGAAACTTGTTGAACACGGTGCGCTCGCCCTTGAAGGCGGCGGTGTTCATGTTCGCGATGTTGTTCGCAATCGACTCCACCTGGTCTCGAGAGGCCATTTGGCGCGACATGGCGATGATCAGCGGCGATTCCATATTGGCTCCATTCGGCAAGCAGGCCGGTTTTCCACGCCAAACCATTTGCACCGTCCGTGCCAGTCGAAAAATCGTTTTAAATCAATGAAATGCTCCCATCCCCGCTCGGCAAGGGTGGGATAACCCGGCAGGCTTTGCCGGGTAATTGCTGCCAGGTCCCCTCGCGCAACCAAAAATTAACGAAGCCGCCCGTAAGAAGGAGGGCCCGGCGATGATCCGTCCGGACCGACCTCTCCTCTCCCATCGTCCGCCGCTTCAGCCCACCCCTTTCCAGGACCGTTCCATGACCGATCAGGCCGCCGCTTCGCCCGCAGAGATGGAAGCCGCCAGCGCGCCGGAGATCGCACCCGGCAAAGGCGGGATGAAGAAGATCATCCTGATCGTCGTCGCCGCTTTGCTCGTGATCGGCGCGGTCATGGCCGGTTTGGTCTTCAGCGGCATTTTCAATCCCTTCGCCAAGAAGGATGCGGCCGAGCAGGCCGCGGCCGAAGCGCCGCCGCCGCCCAAGTCGGCCGTCTTTCTCGATTTGCCGGATATTCTGGTCAATCTCAATTCTGCCAATCGCCGCACCAACTTTCTCAAGGTCAGCATCAGCCTCGAGGTCGAAAGCGCGGCCGACGTTCAGAAGCTCCAGGCCCTGATGCCGCGCATCATCGACAGCTTCCAGATCTATCTCCGCGAATTGCGTCTGGAGGATCTGCGCGGCTCGGCCGGCATGTACCGCCTGCGCGAAGACCTGCTGCGCCGCATCAACGAGGCGGCGCGCCCCGTCAAAGTGAACGACGTGCTCTTCAAAGAACTTTTGGTCCAGTAGGACACAGGAACGCCAGATGGCAGATCCCGAGACCCCCGCATCCGAAGTCCCGGCCGAGGACGTCAACCCCGGCGCGTCGGCCCCTGCCGAAGAGGCCGGCGGCGACGACGATATGTTCGCCGCCATGGGCATGGCTCCCGAGATGGAGGGCCAGGAGAACCGCGTTCTCAACCAGGACGAAATCGACAGCCTGCTCGGCTTCGACGAGGGCGAGGACGACGGCCCGCGCTCGGGCATCAAGGCGATCATCAACAGCGCGCTGGTGTCCTACGAGCGCCTGCCGATGCTCGAAGTGGTGTTCGACCGCCTGGTGCGCATGATGTCGACCAGCCTGCGCAACTTCACTTCCGACAACGTCGAAGTGACGCTCGACAACATCACCTCGATCCGTTTCGGCGATTACCTCAATTCCATCCCGCTGCCCGCCATGATCAATGTGATCAAGGCCGAGGAATGGGAAAACTACTGCCTCGTCACCGTCGATAGCGCTTTGATTTACTCGGTCGTCGACGTGCTGCTTGGCGGTCGTCGCGGCACCGCGGCGCTCCGCATTGAGGGCCGCCCCTACACCACCATCGAGCGCAACCTGGTTGAGCGCATGATGCATGTCGTGCTCGCCGATCTGTCGGCGGCCTTCGATCCGCTGTCGCCCGTCACCTTCCGTTTCGACCGCCTCGAAGTGAATCCGCGCTTCGCCACCATCGCCCGTCCGGCCAACGCCGCCATCATGGCGCGTTTCCGCATCGACATGGAAGATCGCGGCGGCCGCCTGGAGCTGGTGCTGCCCTATGCAACCATCGAGCCGGTCCGCGAGCTGCTGCTGCAGATGTTCATGGGCGAAAAATTCGGCCGCGACGCGATTTGGGAAAGCCACTTGGCGCAGGCCGTGTGGGATACCGATGTCGAAGTCGAAGCCGTGCTCGACGAAAAGATGATGAGCCTGAACGAGGTCGTGAACCTCAAGGTCGGCTCGCAGATCATGCTGAACGTCGGCCCGAATGCGCCGATCGACTTGCGTTGCGGCGAACTGTCGCTCATGACCGGCAAGATGGGTCACAAGAGCGGCAAGATCGCCATTCAGATCGAAGACACCAAACTCGATAAGCCCCGGAGGTAAGTTCATGGCGTCCCTGTTGCTCGAAGGCCTGCTCGCCGTTCTGCTCGTCGCCACCATCGCTTACTCCGTCATGCTCGACCGCCGCCTGCGCACCTTGCGCCAGAGCCGCGATGAGATGCAGGCGCTGCTCGCCAGCTTCACAGCGGCCACGGCCCATGCCCAGGCCGGCCTCGTCGCCCTGCGCGAAACCGGTCAAACCACCACGCGGGATCTGCAAAGCGACATCGAACGCGCCAAGTCGTTGCGCGACGATCTCAGTTTCCTGCTCGATCGCGGCAATAGTCTCGCCGACCGTCTCGAAGGCGGCATCGGCGCCGCCCGGGTCGCCGTCAAGTCGTCCGCGCCCCGCACGGATAGCCGTGGCAAGCCGGAGTTGGTCCGCGAAGAGGATGAGGCTCAGGCCGAATCGAAGCCGGTTTTCCGCCTGTCCGACACGCCGAAGCGTCCGCCGTCTTCGCGCGGCGCCATGCCCGGCGCCAAGGTCCTCTCCAAGCGCGAGGCCGACGCCATGAGTTCGGGCGCCGGCGATAGCGACGAGGACATGGCGCGCCAGCTGCTGCGCGCGCTGAAGACCGCCCGCTGATTTTCCTCGCATAAAGATCGCCCGACATGAAATTCCGCCTGCTCCCCGCTGCCATCCTCGTCGCCACGACGCTACTTGGCGTCAAGCTGACCGGCCTGTGGCACGGCGTCGAAGACATCATGGCGACGACGGCGATCGCCGAAACGGCGCAGCCGCAGCCCCCGATCGCGGCCGAGGTCGAGCAAGTGAAGCCCAGCGCGCCGCGCGGCGCCGAATCCACGGACGATCCAACCCTGATGAGCCAGTCCGAGATCGATCTGCTGCAGCGTCTGGCCGCCCGCCGCACCGAGATGGATAACTGGAATCAGGATCTCGATCTTCGTGAAAAGCTCCTCAAGGCGACCGAACAGCGCCTCGATAAGAAGCTCGCCGATCTGCGAGGGCTGCAGGATTCGATCAAGGTTATGCTCAAGCAGCATGAGGACGAGCAGGAAGCCAAGCTCAAGAGCGTGGTGAAGATTTACGAAACCATGAAGGCCAAGGATGCGGCCAACGTCTTCGAAAAGCTCGATATGAACATCCTGCTCGACGTCGTCGAACGCATGAAGGAATCGAAGATCGCGCCGATCATCGCCGCCATGGATCCGCAGAAGGCCAAGGCGGTGACCGAAGAACTCGCCGGCCGCCGGAAGATCTCCGCCGAAACTGTCGCCCAGACTGCCAGCGCCGTCGTCGCTCCGCCGGCTGCGGCCCCGACCCAAGCCGCTGCCCAGCCGGTCGCCGGCATGATCCCGCCGGCAGGCAATCCGCCAGCCGGGCGCTAAGCGACGGATCCCAGGCCGTTCCTGCGGGGCGATGCTCTCCGCCACAGGCCCGGGGTGTGACTGGGCAAAAATTTCCGCCTCTTTACGTCAAATTAACCAGACTCCGGCGAATCTCGGCAGCATCGCCCGAGCGCTGTTTTCTTGCGCCTTGGCCACGAGCAGGATCAACGATGCCCCAACTGCCGCGCTTGCTGAATCTCATTCTTGAAATCGTGCCTCGCCGGGCCCGCGGCTTCGCGCGGCTCGTCGTCCTGCTGGCCGGCTGGCTGCTGAGCGCCGGACCGTTGCAGGCCGCCGAACAGGTGGCCGTGCGCGTCGGCGAGCATCCCGGCTATGGCCGCCTGGTGTTCGAATGGGCTACGCCGATCGCCTATAGCGCGACCATCGAGAACGAGAACCTGGTGCTGCGCTTCGCGCGCCCGTTCGCGGGCGCACTCGATACCATCGCGCGCCGCATGACCAATTACGTCACCCAGCCGGCGCTGGTCGATGACGGCAAGACTCTCGTGTTTCCGCTCAAGACCGGCTTCGGTCTCAAGAGTTACGTCGATGGCCGCACGGTGGTGATCGATCTGGTGAAGGGCGGCAAGCCGCCGTCCGCGCCGCAAGGATCCCTCGCGGCGAAGGCGCCGGAAACGGCCTCCCCGGAAAAGCCCATCGCCGAAAAGCCCGTCGCCGAAAAACCGGTGAAACAGGCCGCCCCTGTCGCAGCTGCCGCCCAGACCAGCGCTCCGGCCGTCGGCCCCCTGCTGCCTGTGCGGGCCGGCGATCATCCCGGCTTCGGGCGGCTGGTGTTCGATTGGCCGCGCAATGTCGATTACGATATCGCGCAAGACGGCGACAAGCTGAAGGTGACCTTCGCCGCGCCGGCGCGAATCGACGTGGCTGCCTTGACGCCCAAGCTGCCGAAGACTGTGCTGTCGCTCACCACGCAAAGCGACGATGCGGGCCTCGCGGTCGCCATGACCGTGCCCGAAGGCGCCCGCCTGCGTCACTTCCGCAATGGCCCGAGCATCGTCGTCGATGTGCTCGCCGATGTTACCGAACCGGCGGCGGACAGGACGATGGCCCAATCGGCCGCCAAACAGCCGGAAGCCAAGCCGGAGGCCGCGAAGGCTGCGCCGAAGCCCGTGCCGCAAACCGTCGCCGTCAAACCGGCCGTGAAAGCCGAAACCAAGGCCGCCGACGAAGCTTTGCCCAAATATGCCCTGGTGCCGGACGGGCCGGCGGCCACCGCGCCGCCGCAAAGTTTGCGACCCGCTCCGGCCACGGCACCGTCCGCCCCAGGTGCGCCCGCCGGCACAGCGGCTGCGCCCACGGCGCAAACGCCGATCGCGGGGCGCAAGCTGGTGATCTCCACGCTCGGCAGCGCGCCCACCATCAGCGGCTTGCGCTTCGCCTGGCCGGCCGCGGCGCCGGCGGCGGTATTCGAGCGCAACGGCTTCCTCTGGGCGGTCTTCGACCGCGCGGTCAGCGCCACTGTCGCCAACAATTGGCCGCGCACCGTGGCGCGCCCCGAATTGTTCTCCTCGGCGGTCTCCAGCATCCTGCGCTGGCCGCTACCGGCGGATCGCTATCCGGCGCTGCGCCGCGACGGCGAAACGCTCCTTGTCGAATTCGCGCTGACGCCGCCCTTGCCGGGCGAACAGGTCGCGCTCGAGGCCCAGCCGGCGGCCGACGCCGGGCCGCGCATGCTGCTCAAATCCGCCGCCTTCGGCCCGGTGATCGAAACGCGCGATCCGGAAGTCGGCGACAAATTGTGGATCCTGCCGACCATGGCCGCCGAAGGCGTGACCGGCGAGCGCCGTTTCGTCGAATTCCAAATTCTCTCGTCCTTACAGGGCGTCGCGGTCAAGGCCTTGACCGACGATCTGATCGTGCGCAGCGCGGTTGAAGGGGCGGAAATCGTCGCGCCGGGCGGTTTGCGCCTATCCGGCGCGCTTGCCGCCAACGCCCCCGTGGCGCAAGCCGCGGCGTCTCCGGCGACCACGCGCATGACGACGCAGGGCGGCGCTTCGGTGCCGCTGCCGGTGCTGGCCGTCAATACGACGACGCTGTTCGATTTCGCCGCTTGGGCGCAGGCCGGCGGCACGCCGCCCGCCTCTTTCTTTGAGCGCAAGGCCAACCTGCAACGCGCCGTGATCGAATCGCCGCGCGCCATGCGCAATCCGGCACGCCTCGCGTTGGCGCGTTTCCTCTTCGCCAATGGCCAGTCGGCCGATGCGCTCGGAATCTTGCAGGTGATGGAGGAAGACGAACCTGAGGTGGCGCGCGATCCGTCCTATCTCGCATTACGCGGCGCCAGCCGCTATCTGATGGGCGATCTCAACGCTGCCGGTCCGGATCTGTTCAGCAACAGCCTCGACCAGGAGCGCGAAGCCGCCTTGTGGCGCGCGGCGCTTTTGTCGGGCCAGAACGATTGGCTCGCCGCCTCGCGCTATTTCACGCGCGCCGAAAGCCTGTTGCGCGCCTATCCGGCGGATTTCCAGCTACCGTTCGGCTTGCTGGCCGCCGAGGCCGCGCTGTCGACCGGCGATATCGGCGCGGCCAAGTTTCAGCTCGACGCGCTCGGCTATCTCAAGCCGTCGCGTCCGTGGCGCGACCAGATCGACTACCTGCGCGGCGAGATTCTGCTGAAAGCCGGCGAGACCGATGGGGCGCTCGCTGCTTGGGATCGCGCCATCAATGGCCTGCATGCGCCGAGCAAGGCGCGGGCGCGCCTCGCTCGCGTCGAAACGATGCTGGCCAACAAGAGCATGAAGCTGGCCGACGGGATCGCCGAACTCGATCGCCTGCGCTATGGCTGGCGCGGCGACGAGGTCGAGTTGACGGTGCTGCGCCGGCTGGGCGAACTCTATATCGAGTCCGGCGACTACAAGAACGGTCTGGCCACCCTGCGTGACGCGCTGGCGCAATTTCCGAAAGCGCCGGAAGGGACCGCGATCGCCCAGCGCATGCGAGACAGCTTCGCCGATCTCTACATCGGCGGTCTGGCCGACAAGATGCCGCCGCTCACGGCGCTCGGCATTTACGAGGATTTCCGCGATCTCACGCCGCTTGGCGATGCCGGCAACCTGCTGATTGCCAAGCTGGCCGACCGGCTGGTGCAGATCGAACTGCTCGATCGCGCGGCGGCGCTGCTCAAGGGTCAAATCGACACGCGTCTGAAAGGCGCGCCGCAGGCCGAAGCGGCCAATCAGTTGGCGCTGGTCTATCTGCTCGACCGTAAGCCGGAGGAGGCCTTGGCGACGCTGAAGACTGCGCTGCCGAGCGACGCCTCGGACGGACTGAAGAGCGAGCGGCGCCAGTTGCAGGCCCGCACGCTCGGTGAATTGACCCGTTATACCGAGGCCCTGGCTTTGTTGAACGGCGATAGCTCCGCCGACGCGGCGCGCCTGCGCGCCGAGATCGGCTGGCGCACGCAGAATTGGCCGCTCGCCGCGGCCGCCTTCACGCAGTTGGTGCCGGCGGCCGACAAACCGATGTCCGATGCCGACCGTCAGACCGTCTTGCGCCTCGCCATCGCCCAATCGCTCAGCCAGGACAATGCCGGGCTGGGCGCGGTGCGCGCGCGCTACGGCGCCGACATGGCCAAGAGCGCCTTTAAGGAATCTTTCGAGTTGATCACAGCGGCCAACGTCGCACAGAATTTCGACCTGCGCAGCATCTCGCGGCAGGTGGCGGGCGTCGATCAGTTCGCCGCCTTCATGACCGGCTATCGCGACAAGATCCTCAAGGCGCGTGCGGACGCGGTGAAGCCCAAGGCGGCGCAGGCAGCCGACGCCGCCGACATGGCCCCCAGCGTCAACTGACGCCGTTTACTTGCAGTCGATGACGGCCGGTTCGTTGTCGCCGCCGGGCGTGTAATCGATGGCGCAAGCGAGGCCCGGCGCGAGGTCTTCGCGTTTGCCGTCCTTGCCGGCGATCTTGATCACGGTACGCGAGCCCGAGGGTTTGGCGGTCACAGTGCCCTCAGGTCCCTTGAAAAGGATTTCTCGGCCCTTGTCGCGGACCTCGATCAGCGGCCCGTTCGCGCGCACGCTGTTCACCTTGCCTTCGCTCAAGGCTGCCTTTAACAGCGCCACCGTCGTCGGCGGCTGGTCGAGCGCATCCTTGATCATAGCGGCGAGATCATCGCCGTAGGCCGGTTCGATCGGGCGTCCCGCCTTGTTCGCCTTCTCGCGCAATTCCGGGTCTTCCAGCGCTTCCCGATAGGCGCCGCGCAGCGTGGCGAGCCGGTCGGCTGGAATGTTCGGCGGACCGGCAGTGAGGCGGCCGATCTCGCCTTGCGATTGGATCAAGGCGATGGCGGCGCGAACGGCAGCGCTTTCGGTCTTCACGAGATCGCGCAATTGCGGCACCTTGTCGTTGGTGCCGCCGATCTGTGCGACGAAGCGGCCGTAGCCGTCGTTCACGAAGCCCTCATAGGACGAGTAGGACCCGATGGTGCCCTGGATTTCGCCGCGCCGCATGGCCAGGCGGTCTTCGTTGCCATTGTAGCCGGTGATGATGCTGCCGGGCAGCCGGAGGCCATCGATCAAGAGCTTCAATTCCATGTAGGCGGCGCTGCCGACGCCCGAGCCGGCCCATTTGAAGGCGGGGTCGCCCTTACGCACATCCTCCATCGTTTTGTAGGGCGTCTGCGCCGCCATGACCAAGGCGCGCGGGTCAGTGCCGGCCTTGCCGATCCACGACATCTTGTTCAGATCGATGCGCAGGCCGTCGATGCCGGCAAGCTGCGTATAGATCAGCCCGGTGTTGAAGATGCCCAGGGTCAGGCCATCGGCGCGCGCCGCGCCGATGTAGTTGGCGCCGATCATGTGGCCGGCGCCCGGCATGTTGCGCACCACGAAGGTGGAGCCTGGCAGATACTTCTGCATGTAGTCGGCGACGAGCCGGCCATAGAGGTCGTAGCCGCCGCCGGCGGCGGTGGCCACCACATAGGTGACGGTCTTGCCTTTGAAGAAGGTCTTGCCGTCCTGCGCTTGCGAGGAATAGGGCGCGATGGCGACCAGCAGGAGCGAGAACGCACATACGCGCAGGATATGCGACATGACGAATCTCCCCATCTATGCGGCTCTTGGCGGCCTTATCGATTGGCGAAAGCCTAGGCGCGCGACCGGCTCGCCGCAACTGCCGATGGGACAGCCTTGCAGTCCTAACCGGCCCGGGTGGCTGCCTTATTAATTAACGGCGACGAAGCTCTGCACCAGCGAGCCGGCGATGAGGTACCAGCCGTCGACCAGGACGAAGAAGATCAGCTTGAACGGCAGCGAGATCATCACCGGCGGCACCATCATCATGCCCATGGACATGAGGATGGAGGCGACCACCATGTCGATGACGAGGAAGGGCAGGAAGATCAGAAAGCCGATCTCGAAGGCGCGCCGCAGTTCGCTGATCATGAAGGCGGGAATCAGCGAGGTCAGCGGCGTCGCTTCCGGGGTTTCCGGCACCGGCGCCTTCGATAGTTCGAGGAACAGTTCGAGATCCTGCTGGCGCACCTGGGCGAGCATGAAGGCCCGCACCGGCGCGACGATGCGCGGAAAGGCCTCTTCTTCGCTGATCTGCTCGGCCATCAAGGGCGCGATGCCGTCGTTGTAGGCGCGTTCGAAGGTCGGCGCCATGACGAAGCCTGTGAGGAACAGCGACAGGCTGATGATCACCATGTTGGGCGGCACTTGCTGCGTGCCGAGCGCGCTGCGTAGGAACGACAGCACGACAACGATGCGCGTGAAGGCCGTCACCATGATGACGATGGCGGGCGCCAGCGACAGCACGGTGAGCAAGGCGAGCAGCTGGATGATGCGCGCGGTCGAGGCGCCTTCGCCGCCGCCGCCGAGATCGAGATTGAGGCTTTGCGCCGCGGCCGGCGCGGCCCACACGGCGGAAAGGCCGAGCGTCAACCCGACGGCCAGCAGCAGGGCCAGGGCGAAGAGCGTCGCGCGCGCCGCGAGGTCGCGCAGCATCTGGCGTCTCATAAAGTCTGTCCGGCGGACAGAGGGGCAGGGACGGCGGTGCCGCCGCTGCGGATATTGCTTTCGACCAAGGTTTCGCCAGTGGCGCCGAGCACGAGCAAATGTTCGACATCGTCGCGGCGCACCAGGACCAATTTGCGCCGGGCGTCAAGCGACTGGATTTCGACGATGCCGAGGCGCGCGTTGCGCCCGCGCATCCCGAGCGCATTGCTCCCGGTGCGAATGCCGAAGCCGAAGCGTTTGGCGAGCCAGGCGCAGGCGCCGATCAGCGCCAGCACGAAGACGAGCGCGAGCAGGAAACGAAAATAGGTGTCGATCGGCATGGGCTGCTTTGCGGAAGGCGATTATCGCCGGCGGATGCCGGGCGGGACGTAGGCGGTGGCGGCGCGGCTGCCGCTGTTGAGGCTTTCGAGCTGGCTCTTCAGTTCGCTATGGCGGCGGCTGATGTCGCCGGCCAATTTGTCGAGATCGTCGATCAGGCTGACCATCATGGGGCGCAGCGGCATGTTCTCGGCGGGGGCGAGGTCGCCGAGCGCGTCGCACAGGCGGCGCACTTCCGTTTCGAGCGGGGTCAGATTGACGGTCTGGCCTTCCGCCACCAGGCCGCGCGCGGCGAGGATGATGGAGGCGACGTTCTGCAGGTCGAGCTTCAGCCGGTCGGCCTTGCTGGCCGTGGCGGCGTCGGGCGCGTTGAGGGTCATGTCGGGGCTCCGTTCGCGCCGGTCGCAGGGTGGCGCGGGCGATAGGTCTGGTTCGCGCGATAGACGTAGGAGAGGATTTCGGCGACGGCGGCGAAGGCTTCGAGGGGGATTTCGCTGCCGACGTCGAGGGCGCTGAGCACTTCGGCCAGATCGGCGTCCTGGCGCACCTTGACGCCTTCGGCGAAGGCGACGGCGAGAATTTGTTCGGCGATGGCGCCGCGGCCGCTGGCGACGATGCGCGGGATATGGTCGTGGCCGCGTTCATGGCGCAGCGCGACGGCGACCTGGCTGAGCGCCGGGAAGTCGCGCAGGCCGCCGGCTTGCGCGCTGGCGTCCTTGGCCGTTTCAGCCTGGATCGGTCGATGCGGCGTCTGTCGCTCGGGCAAAGCGGTCCCCGTTTCTGCGCTTCGCGGGCGCGGCGCCGGATGCGGCCGCGCAGAAGCGTCCCGAGCAAATTCGCGGAATATGCTTAATTTTTATTTAAAGCCCTGAACGGACGGCCGAAATTGCTCGCCGTCGCTGGCCTAAAAGGGCCGCGCGGCTATTCGCTTTTGGCTGGCGTGGCGAGGCTCGGCAGGTCGAGTCCTTCGCCGGGCAGGTCGCTGGCGGCCAATTCGGTGCCGAGGGCGGCCTTGTTTTCTTCCTTGATGCGCTCGTGGATTTCGCGCCGCAGGACCGACACCTCGGGCGGAAAGACGAAGCCGAGCTTGATCGATTTGCCGCGGACTTCGACGACGGTGACTTCGATCGTGTCGTTAATGACGACCGATTCGCCCACCTTACGCGTCAGATAGAGCATTGCTTCTCCTCGCCATCCTGGCGCCCGGGGCTGGTCGCCCGCCTGGCCATCCTTGCTGGGTTAGGGGAAGGGTCCCCCGGGCCGGCGACGAGATTAGCCGCCTTTACTCTATTTTAACAGTGGCCCGGCATTATTTGCCCATCGCCGCTCCAGCCCGCCCGTCCCGGCAAGGCGCGGGTCCAGGCGATGGGTGTCTCAGCCGTAGGCTTTTCCCAGGTTCAAACGATGGATTTTAATAAAATTCCGCTGTTCTCGGCCATGAGCCGGCGCATGACCTGGCTCGGTCAGCGCCAGGAATTGCTCGCCCAGAACATCGCCAACGCCGACACGCCGGGCTACACCGCCCAGGATCTCAAACCGCAGAATTTCAGCGACGTGCTCAAGACCAGCATCGGCGCGCCCCTGCAGATGGCCTCGACCGCCGGCGGCCACATCGGCGGCGTCAAGGACAACGGCAAGGGCCGCATGGAAAAGTCGCCCGATCCGGAAAAGCTGCTGTCGGGCAACGCCGTCACGCTTGAAGACCAGATGATGAAAACGGCGCAGACGGCGATGGACTTTCAGCTGACGACCAATCTCTACAAGAAACATATCTCGATGATCAAAACCGCGCTCGGGCGCGGCGGCGTCTAAAGGACAGCCCCATGGATCTCGTCAAAGCTCTCAAGGTTTCCGCCTCGGGCCTGCGCGCCCAGACGATGCGCATGCGCGTGTCGGCGGAAAACATGGCCAACGCCGACACCATGGGCGAGGCGGCCGGCGGCGATCCTTACCGGCGCAAGACGATCAGCTTCAAGAACGTCCTCGACAAGACGATCAACGCCAAGACCGTCGCGGTCGCCCAGGTCGGCATCGACAAGACGGACTTCGAGCAGCGCTACGATCCGGGCCATCCGGCGGCCGACGCCAACGGCTACGTCAAGTTGCCCAACGTCAAGAGCATGGTCGAAATGATGGACATCCGCGAGGCGCAGCGCTCCTACGAAGCGAACCTCGGGGCCATCGAAGCGGCCAAGAACATGCTGTCGCGCGCCATCGACTTGCTGCGCGGTTAACCGGAACGGATTGGAAGAACATCATGGTCGCCATCAATAGCGCATTGAACGCCTACAAGAGCGCCGCCGGCGCCGCCCTCAAGCCGGGCATGGAGCCGCGCAGCCAAGGCGGCAAGAGCTTCTCCGACCTGCTCGGCGAAGTGGCGCAGCAGGCGAAAGCCTCCGGCGTACAGGCCGAAAAGCTTTCCGTCGCCGGCATCGCCGGCAAGGCCGACATCAACGACGTGGTCACCGCCGTGACCAACGCCGAAGTGACCTTGCAGACCGTCGTCGCCATCCGCGACAAAGTCATCTCCGCCTATCAGGACATCCTGCGGATGCCGGTCTAAGCGGCACAGCTCTAAATCTTCCCGGGAACCGCAGTATGGATGCCGTCTCCGCCCTCGACGTCACGCGCGAGGCGCTCATGGTCACGCTCAAGGTCGGCGTGCCGGTCATGATGATCGCGTTGATCGTCGGCCTGGCCGTCTCGCTGTTTCAGGCGTTGACGCAGATCCAGGAAATGACCTTGTCCTTCATCCCCAAGATGATCGCCATCTTCCTGTCGCTGCTATTGCTCATGCCCTTCATGCTGTCGACGCTGACCACCTTCACGAACGACATCGCCCAGCGCATCGTCCACGGCAGCTAGGCCCAGGAAGGAAGTACGTCCGGTGCTCGCCGAACTCCTCTCGCAAGACCTGTTCGGGGTGCTGCTCGTCTTCACGCGCGTCGGCGCCGCCATGGTCATGATGCCGGCGATCGGCGAGCAGGCCGTTCCGGCACGCTGGCGCCTGATCTTCGCCGGCGCGCTCACCATCATCGTCATGCCGGCGCTCGCCGGAAAATTGCCCGCTTCCCCGGAGTCGCCGATCGGGCTCTTCCTTCTGCTCGGCATCGAGATCGTCATCGGCCTGTTCCTCGGCGGCATCGGCCGCATCCTGCTGAGCGCGCTCTATACCGCCGGCACGATCATTTCCTACCAGGCCTCGCTCAGCAACGCCTTCGCCTTCGATGCCGCGGCGGCGCAGCAGGGCACCGTGCCGGGCCTGTTGCTCGGCACGCTCGGCGTGCTGCTGCTGATGCTGACCGACCTGCATCACATGATGATCCGCGCCATCTTCGACAGTTACGGCCTGTTTCCGCCGGGCCAGATGCTGCCCATCGAGGACATGAGCGAAGTGGTGACGCGCCTGGTGTCGCAAAGCTTCCTGATCGGCGTGCAGCTGTCGGCGCCGCTGATCGCCATCGGCCTGATCATGTATCTCGGCGTTGGCTTGCTAGCGCGGCTGATGCCGCAAATGCAGGTGTTCTTCATCATTCAGCCGGCGCAGGTGGCGCTCGGCCTCGTCGTCTTCGCGCTGACCATTCCACCGATGATGCTGTGGTTCCTCGAAGACTTCCGCGACTCCTTCGCGCGCGCCCTCGGCACCGGCTGGTAACGGGGGGCTGGTAGGGACGCATGTCGGAAGAGACGGACGACTCACAAAAAACCGAAGATCCGTCGCAAAAGCGGCTCGACGACGCGCGCGAGAAAGGCCAAGTCGCCGTCTCGCGCGAGGTCAACCATTGGTTCATGATCCTCGGCGGCACGTTCATCGTGGTCATGTTCGCGCCCGGCACCATGACCGGCATCTTCAAGGCGCTGCTGCGCTATATCGCCGAGCCGCAGGACATCCCGATGGACGGCGGCCATCTGACCGGCTTGATCTCGACCCTTTACATGCAGGTCGGCTGGGCCCTGTTCGCGCCGCTCGGCATCCTCATAGTCTTCGCGCTCGCCGCAGGCGTGCTACAGACCGGCATCCTGTTCTCGACCGAGAGCATCATGCCGAAGCTCGAAAAGATCTCGCCGATGGCGGGTGCCAAGCGCCTGTTCGGCATGAAATCCTTCGTCGAATTCGGCAAGGGCTTGGCGAAAATCATCCTGGTCGGCGCCATCGCCTTGATGGTGGTCTGGCCGGAGTTCAGCGGCCTCGAACAGCTGCCGAGCTATTCGATGCCCGACCTGTTGCGCTTCATCGCCCATGTCGCCGGCAAGCTGATGATCGCCACCCTGGCCATCGTCACGCTGATCGCCGGCGCCGACCTGTTTTATCAGCGCTTCTCGCATATCAAGTCGATGCGCATGTCGAAGCAGGAAGTGCGCGACGAGCATAAGCAGAGCGACGGCGATCCGCTGATCAAGAGCCGCCTGCGTCAGTTGCGCATGGAGCGGGCGCGCAAGCGCATGATGGCGGCGGTGCCCAAGGCGACCGTCATCGTCACCAACCCGACGCACTATTCCATCGCCCTGAAATACGAGCATGGCTCGATGGAAGCGCCGATCCTGGTCGCCAAGGGCGTCGATGCGGTCGCCTTCCGCATTCGCGAGCTGGCCAAGTCGCACGACATTCCCATCGTCGAGAATCCGCCGCTCGCGCGCGCCCTGTTCGCCAGCGTCGAGATCGACCGGCCGATCCCGGCCGAGCATTACAAGGCGGTGGCCGAAATCATCGGCTACGTCATGAAGCTCAAGAAGCGCTTCAGCGACAAGTAACCGGCGTTTCGGCGCATAACGGGGCATGCTATGGTCCGCCCCGCAGTTTTTACCGCAGCGAAGGCAGTGCCGGCGGCGTCATGTCGCGCGAACCAGATCATATTCCCGAGGCCGCGTTCACGCCGACCTCCCCTTCGCGGATGTCCGCCGGCCAGGGCCAGCCCCTGCCGTCGGCGCGGGCGCGCGCCTGGCAGCGTCCGGCCCTGTGGGGCGGTCTTGCCCTGCTGTTCCTCGTGCTCGCCGGGCTGATGTACAGCGCCGGCCAGCTGCGCGCCGCCCAGGATGCCCCCGGTCCGCTCGCCGAATTTCTCCTGTCGCTCGCCATCGGCCTCGCGGTCTGCGCCATCCCGGCGATTCTCGCCTACACCTATTTCGTCCGTCAGCGCCATTCGCTGGTGGCGCAGAACAAGCTGCTGGTCGGTACGCTGGACGCCGATCCGCACGGCCGGGCCATCACCGCGCCGAACGGCCGCGTGGTGTACGGCAATCCGGCCTTCACCCATATGTTCGCCGGCGCCGGCCTGGCCGCCTCGCGCGCCTTCGAGCAGAAGCTGACCGGCGGCGGCGAGGTCGGCCGCCAGATGTCGCTGCTCAAGGGTATCGCCGCCTCGGGCGGCGTCGGCCATGCCGAGCTGCGCATGGGCCTGTCGCAGCCGATCGTCCCCGGCGCCCAGGCGGTCCATGGCGCGGAGCCCGAATGGCGCAGCGTCTCGGCCTATCCGGTGAAAGATCACGAAGGCTACGTGCTGTGGCGCATCGAGGACATCACCTCGCGCCGCCAGATGGAACAGGTGCTGCGCGAGGAGCGCGAGAAGCTCGTCGACTTCCTGGAGAACGCCTCGGCCGGCTTCTACTCGGTCGATGAGGAGGGCCGCTTCCTCTACGTCAATCAGACGCTGGCCGGTTGGCTCGGCATGGCGCCCGACGAGATCCTCAAGGGCGATCACCGCCTGCATGATTTCATCGCCGGGGTGCGCGCCAAGGGCGCGCCGCCCTACGATCCGTTCGGCGGCGCGACCGCCGGGGTAAGCGGCGAAGTGTCGTTCCGCGCCCAGGGCGGCCGGCTGTTTCAGGCCGCCGTCAGCCAGACCATCAAGGAAGACCGCGAGAGCGGCCAGCTGCGCACCCGCGCCATCGTCCGCGACATGACCGCCGAGCGCGAGCTGGAGCAGGTGCTGCGCGTTTCCGAGCAGCGCTTCCACCGCCTGTTCGAGGATGCGCCGATCGGCATCGCGCTCTTGGACCTAGAGGGCCGCCTGACCGACTGCAACCGCATGTTCCGCGACATGGTCGGCCGCCTCCCGGGGCATGCCATGGAGGAAGAGGGCGGCCGCGGCGTCGCCGGCCTGGCGCTCGCCGATTTCGTCGCCAGCGACGACCGCGCCACGCTGGCCGCGCGCCTCGCCGAAGTGGCGAGCGGCGGCGCCGCCGCCGCCGCGCCGTTCGACGT
>CAMAVH010000016.1 GCA_945861615.1 Rhizobium sp. Q54
ACCTTGCTCGGCGACAGCGATTTCCTGCAGGGCGTCACCGCGCTATGGACGGCGGCGCATTACCGCATCCCGGTGCTGATCATCGTCTGCAACAACAAGTCGAACTTCAACGACGAGATCCATCAGGAAGCCGTCGCCAAAGACCGCAACCGCCCGGTCGAAAACAAATGGATCGGCATGCGCATCGACGATCCCGCTTGCGACATCAAGAAACTCGCCGAGGGCCAGGGCGTCGAAGCCTCCGATCCTGTTGCCCGCGCCGGCGATCTGCCAGCCGCGCTCGAAAAGGCGATCCGCACCGTCGAAGAGGGCCGTCCCTATGTGCTTGATTTGACAGTCGTTCCCACCGGCGGCCCGTTACTCAAGCGTGCGTAGCTGTCTCTGAGGCCAGCTTGACTTGGCCGCGCCGTGCCTGCGATGTTAGTTGCCAATCCCATTGATATATTGGTTCCCGCGCGGCGTTTTTCGCGTGGCTCCTCACGGAAGGATGTTTCTCATGGCTCATGATCTGATCGCCGGCTCGTTCGTCGCCATCGTCACGCCGTTCAACCGCGACGGCAGCGTCGACTTCGAAGGCTTCCGCACGATCCTCGACTTTCAGGAGCGCAACGGCTCGGTCGCCGTGCTGATCATGGGCTCGACCGGCGAGGTTTCGATGCTCTCGATCGAAGAGCGCCACGCCATCATCCGCGAAACCGTGAAGATGAAGAAGGGCAAGATGCAACTGTGGTACGGCTGCAGCGGCAACAGCACCGACTCGGCGATAAAGATGACGCAGTTCGCCGAGAAGGAAGGCGCCGACGGCGCCATCCTCGCCGCGCCGTCCTACATCTGCGCGCCGGAAGAGGACATCGTCGAATATTTCCTCGACATCGCCAACGCGGTGAAGCTGCCGCTCGGCATCTATAACAACCCGCCGCGCGTCAAAAGCGATCTCAACACCGAACAGCTGCTGCGCCTGTTCGAGCACCCCAACGTGATCGTGCACAAGGAATCGACGACGCGCGTCGGCCAGGTCGCCCAGGTGCTCAAGGCGAAGCCGAACGTCTCGGTCATGTGCTGCGACTCGCCGAACCTCGGCCTCGTCGTGCCGACCATGTCGCTCGGCGGCCACGGCACCGCCAATATGTCGGGCAACCTCGCCCCGGCCGAAATCGCCACCATGTCGACGCCGTGGACCACGCCGGCGCAGTCGGAAGTGTTCCGCGACACCTACCTGAAGATGCTGCCGCTGCTGCATTACTGCTACAGCGCCATCAACCCGGTCGCCGTGAAGAGCCTGATGCAGGCCGTCGGCCTGCCGTCCGGGCCGCTGCGCAAGCCGCTCAAGCCGCACAATCCGCAGGCGGTCGCCAAGGGCGTGCAGATCATGAAGGACCTCGGCCTGCTCGATAAGTACGGCCTGAAGCCGACGCTCGCCAGCGCCGCCGAATAAGCGGAGCGTAATGAGCAATCGCGAGCGTCTCACCAGCACCCATTGGGGCGCCGGCTCTGTCGAGGTGAAGGACGGCCGCGTCGTCGCGGTCCGCCCCTTCTCGCGTGACCCGCAACCCTCGCCGATTCTCACCGGTATGGTGGACGCGCTCTATGCGCCGACGCGCGTCGCCAAACCGGCCGTGCGCAAAGGCTGGCTGGAGAAGCGCGGCGACAGCCGCCGCGATCGCGGCAAAGACAGCTTCGTCGAAGTGAGCTGGGACGAGGCGCTCGATCTCGTCGCCGGCGAACTGATGCGCGTGCGCAAAGACCATGGCGCGCAAGGCATCTTCGGCGGCTCCTACGGCTGGTCGAGCGCCGGCGGCTTCCATCACGCGCGCACCCAGCTGCGCCGCTTCCTCTTCACCTCGGGCGGCTGCGTCGATCAGGTCACGAATTATTCCTACGCCGCCGGCATGATCGTTCTGCCGCATATCATCGGCACCAACGCGCCGATCGGCGGGCCGATGACGACCTGGCGTAGCATCGCTAAGCACACCAAGCTGATGGTGATGTTCGGCGGCGCCAACATCCGCAACATGCAGGTCTATTCCGGCGGCTGCGGCGCCCATGACAGCGAGATCTGGCTGCAGAAAGCGCGCGAGGCCGGTGTGCAATTCGTGTCGATCACGCCGGTGCGCGACGACAGTCCCGACTATCTCGGCGCCGAATGGCTGGCGCCGAAGCCGAACAGCGACACGGCGCTGATGCTCGGCCTCGCCCACACGCTGGTCAGCGAAGAGCTGCACGACAAGGCCTTCCTCGCCAGCCATTGCGTCGGCTTCGAGAAATTTCTGCCCTATCTGATGGGCGAGAGCGACGGCATGCCGAAAAGCGCCGCCTGGGCCGCCGGCATCTGCGGCATCGACGCGAACGTCATCGCCGATCTCGCGCGCCGCATGGCCAAGGGCCGCACCATGCTCGCCGCCAGCTGGTCGCTGCAGCGCGCTGACCATGGCGAACAGCCTTATTGGATGCTCGCCGTGCTCGCCGCCATGCTCGGTCAGATCGGCCTGCCGGGCGGCGGCTTCGGCTATGGCTACGGCTCGATCGGCGGACCCGGCGTGCCGGGCCCCGAGACCGGAGCGCCGCGCTTTCCCACCGGCCGCAATCCTCTGAACTTCGCCATCCCGGTGGCGCGCATCGCCGATATGCTGCTCGAGCCCGGTGCGACCATCGATTTCGACGGCGCCAAGCTGACCTATCCGGATGTGAAGCTGGTCTATTGGGCGGGCGGCAATCCGTTTCACCATCATCAGGATATCAACCGGCTGGTCGAGGCCTTCCGCAAGCCCGATACCATCGTCGTCCATGAGATCGCCTGGACCGCGACGGCGCGCCATGCCGATATCGTGCTGCCGGCCACCACCTCGCTCGAGCGCAACGACATCGGCACTTCATCGCGCGACCGTTTCATCATCGCCATGCGCAAACATATCGAGCCGGTCGGCGCGGCGCGCGACGACTTCGCCATCTTCCGCGATCTCGCACGCCGCATCGGCAGCGAAGAGGCCTTCACCGAGGGCCGCTCGGAAATGGACTGGCTGATCCATATGTACGAGGGCTATCGCGCCGGGCTGGCCAAACGCGACATGCCGATCCCACCCTTCGCGACCTTCTGGGACGAGGGCTATGTCGAGCTGCCGGTACCGGAGGAGGACTTCGTGCTGTTCGACGCCTTCCGCCAGGATCCCATCGCCCATCCGCTGCACACCAGGAGCGGCAAGATCGAGATCTTCTGCGAGGATATCGCCGGCTTCGGCTATGACGACTGCCCGGGCCATCCGATGTGGCTGGAGCCTTACGAATGGCTGGCGACTGCCAATGCAAAGCATCCGCTGCACATGATCACCAACCAGCCGAAATCGCGCCTGCACAGCCAGCTCGATCCGGTCGGCGTCAGCGCCGCGAGCAAGATCGCCGGGCGCGAACCGGTGCGGCTCAACCCGGCCGACGCCGCCGCGCGCGGCATCGAAACCGGCGACATCGTCGAGATTTTCAACGACCGCGGCCGCTGCCTCGCCGGCGCCGAGCTCAGCGACCGCCTGCGGCCGGGCGTGATACAGATTTCCACCGGCGCATGGTACGATCCGGCCGATCCGGCAGTGTCCGGCAGCCTCGACGTTCACGGCAATCCCAACGTGCTGACCGCCGACCGCGGCACCTCGCGCCTGGGCCAAGGCCCCTCGCCGCTCAGCGCCCTCGTCGAGGTGCGCAAATATGCCGGGACGGCCCCGGATGTGACCGTGCATGAACCGCCGAAAATGGCGTCGCGCTAGACTCGTGCATTAGATTGGCCGTGCGTTAAACTGGCCTGCAGCCGTATAGGGGAGCGTTCGGATGAGCATCCACAAGACCAAGCCGGAGCGCGTCGTGTCTCTGGCCGCCGCGACCGACGGCAAGCCGGCGCGCGAAAAAGGCCTCAGCGATATCGCCTACGACCAGATCCGCCGCGACATCATCCGCTGCATCTTGCGTCCCGACGAGGAAATCACCGAAAGCCAACTCGCCGCGCGCTACGGTTTCGGCAAGGCGCCGATCCGCTCGGCGCTGCTGCGCCTAGCGCAGGACGAGATGGTCGTCTCCTACCCCCGGCGCGGCTATGTCATCGCGCCGATCACCCTCGAATATGTCAAAGACCTGTTCGACTATCGCGCTATCGTCGAACCGGCCGCCGTGCGCCTCGCCATCGGCAACGTGAACGAGGCCGAACTGCGCGAATTGGATCGCATCTCGACGGCGGGCTACATCCCGGGCGACCGCGAGAGCGAGCAGAATTTCCTGGCGAACAACAAGGCGTTTCACGTCGCCCTGGCGCGCGCCTCGGGCAACCGCAAGCTGGCGAGCAATCTGGAGCGCCTGCTCGACGAGATGGAGCGTCTGTTCCATGTCGGCCTGTCGATCCGCGACCGCACCGAGGAAATGCAGCACGAACATAAGTCGCTGATCGACGCCATGATCGCCGGCGATGTGGCCAAGGCCGAACAGGCCGTGGTCGAGCAGATCGAATCGGCGCGCCAGATGGTGCTCGGCGCCATCATGTCGAGCCCCAAGCTGCAGCAGGTCAGCGTCACGCTGGCCTAACGGCGCGGCGGATCAGTTCGCCGGATATTTCCTGAGGATGCTGCTGGCGCAGCGCGACAAGTCCGCGCCGTAGACATGCAGCGAGATGGCGAGCCCTTCGCCGCCGTTGGCGACCTTGTGGATGTCGGCCGGCGGCAACAAGCCCACCACCGTGCCGGCCGGATTGAGGCCTTGGCCGATTTCGCTCACGGCATCGCCGCCAGCGCAGCGATAACTCGTCTCGCGCTCGATGCCCTGATGAACGCCAACGACGCACCAGGACATATGGTCGTGCACCGGGGTTTCCTGGGTCGGCAGCCAGACCAGCGACACGATGGAATAGAGCCCGTCCTCGGCGACATGCAGCACATGCTGGCGGTAGCGCGCCGGGTCGGGCAGCTTCTGGGCGGCCGTCAGCAGATCGGGCTCCAGGATCACCTCGCGCAGACAACCGGTCACGCCGTCGAGCAGCGCCTGCGGATGGCCAGCGCCGCGCACCGCCCCATCGACCCCGGCCACAAGCTGGCGGAAGGCGGCGGACGGCAGCGGATGCGGTACGAAGGGCGGGGCGGGATGAATGAACATACCCGCACTGTACTAACTGACCGCTTAGCTTGCAATGACTGAAATGTTAGGATAGCCAGAACACAATGTTAGGCGCCTAAAGCCGGATTTGGCCTGGATAGGGTCCCGTTCGGCTCCTATCGTGCCGCCCCCTTCCTTTATTTCCCGAGGCCCGCCCTGTGACCAAGCGCCTGTCCCTCGCCATTTGCGAATATGACCACACCCGCGACTTCACCCACGGGCCGGTCACGGCCGAGGGCATCGCGCTCGACCTCAAGGTCCTGCCGATCGCCGAGATCTTCCAGCGCTTCACCAAGAACCGCGAATGGGACGTCTCGGAAATGTCGCTCGGCATGTATGTCTCGCTGCTCTCGCAGGGCGACACCGGCCTCACCGCCATTCCCGTCTTCACCTCGCGCATGTTCCGCCTCTCGGCCTTCTATGCGCGGGTCGGCGGCGGCGTCGAAACGCTCGCCGATCTGCGCGGCAAGCGCGTCGGCTATCCCGACTGGATGCACACTGCCGGCATCTTCGCGCGCGGCTATCTCAAGCATGATCTCGGCATCGATCTCAATGAAATCGAATGGGTGCAGGCCGGCGTGAATGCTCCGGGATTGCAGGAGATTCTGAAGGTCAAGCTGCCGCCCGACGTGAAGCGATCGAGCAGGCCCGACAGCTCGCTCGACGCCCTGCTGCTCGCCGGCGAGATCGACGCCGTACTGACCTCCCATCCGCTGACCAGCTCTCATGGTCCGTCGCCCAAGAGCAAGCGGGTGATCGACGATTTCGTCACCGCCGAGAAGGCCTACGGCAAGGCGAGCGGCCTGTTCCCGATCATGCATGTCATCGCGCTGCGCAAGGACGTCTATGACACCGACCCCTGGATCGCCGCGTCGCTCTTCGCGGCCTTCGAGACGGCGAAGACCAACAGCCTCGCCCGCATGCGCGACAGCACCATCTCGCGCTACCCCTATCCCTGGAGCTTCAAGCTGGCCGAGGAGATGACCGCCATGGTCGGCGAGGACTTCTGGCCCTACGGCATCGCGCCCAACCGGCACACGCTGGAGGCCTTCCTGACCTATTGCCACGAGCAGGGCGTCGCTCACCGCCCGGTCGGGCTTGAGGAGCTCTTTGCGCCGGGCTTCAAGTGATGCATTTTCAAGATTGATTTGATCATATCTATTTGTTATACAGATTAGTTATCGACACTTAACTTGGCTGAAGTTCAAGCCAAGAGTTGTGCCGATGCCCGCCGATCTCTCGCTTCCCCGCGCGCCGTCCGCTCACGACGCCCCTGCCAAAAGGTCGCCATGGCCCGGTCTGTTGCTGACCGCCGCGATTGCCGCCTTCGCTTTCCTGCCACGCGCCCTGACGGGCGCGGGCATGCTCAACCCCCTCGTCCTCGCCATCCTGTTCGGCATCCTGCTGCGCGCGCTCCTGAATCTCACGGGCAAGGGCCTACCCGCCTGGGCGCCGCGCGGCCTCGCCCTCTCACAGAAGACCGTGCTGCGCCTCGCCATTGCGCTGCTCGGGCTGCAGATCGGCATGGGCCAGATCGCCGAAATCGGCTGGGCCGGCGTCGTCATCGCGCTGAGTTGCCTGATCGCCACCTTCTTCTTCACCCGCGCACTGGGCCGGTGGCTCGGCGTCGATCGCGACTTGAGCATCCTGATCGCCGCCGGCACCTCGATCTGCGGCGCTTCGGCGATCGCCGCGGTCAATTCCGCGACACGCGCGCCGGAGGAAGACGCCGCCTATGCCATCGCCTGCATCACCCTGTTCGGGACAGCAGGCATGATGCTCTATCCGCTGATCGCCGCACTGCTGCCGCTCAGCGCCCATGGCTACGGAATTTGGAGCGGCGCGACGCTGCACGAGCTCGGCCAAGCGGTCGCCGCCGCCTTCCAGGGCGGCGATGCGGCCGGCCAGACCGGCACGATCGCCAAATTGCTGCGCGTCGCCATGCTACCGGCGATGGTGCTGTTGCTCGCCTGGCGCGGCGCGCGCAAAGCGCGGGCGTCCGGCGCGGCGCAGGCGCCGCTCGTCATGCCCTGGTTCGTGCTCGGCTTTATCGCCCTGATGACCCTCGGCAATCTCGTCGATATGCCGCCGCTATTGAAGGCCTGGGCCAACGACGCGACGATCTTTTTGCTCTGCATGGGCTTGGCCGCCATGGGCCTGGCGACCGATCTCACCAAGGTGCGCGCCAAGGGCCTGCGCCCGCTGCTGGTCGCCGGCGGCGGCACGCTGTTCATCTCCGCGCTCGGCCTCGGCCTCACCCTGTGGCTGCTCTAGCCGTGAGGGTCCGCCCATGACCCTCGAACAGCTGCGCATCTTCGTCGCCGTCGCCGAACGCGAGCATATGACCCGCGCCGCCGAGGCCTTGGGGCTGGTGCAATCGGCCGTCAGCGCTGCCATCGCGGCGCTCGAATCGCGCCACGCCACGCCGCTATTCCACCGCATCGGCCGTCGCATCGAACTGACCGACGCCGGGCGCCTCTTCCTCGTCGAGGCCAAGGCCGTAATGGCCCGCGCCGAAGCCGCCGAACAGCGCCTCGCCGAATTCGCCGGCGGCCCGCGCGGCAAGCTCTCGGTCCATGCCAGCCAGACCATCGCCAGCTATTGGTTGCCGCGCCACCTGATGGCCTTCCGCCGCGCTTATCCCGAAGTGGACGTGCGCCTCGCCATCGGCAATACCGCGCAAGTGACCGAGGCGGTGCTTGCCGGCGCGGCCGACCTCGGCTTCGTCGAAGGCGAGATCGACGCGCCGACCTTGAGCAACCAGGTCATCACCGGCGACAAGCTGGTGATCGTCGTCGGCATGACCCATCCCTGGATCGAGAAGCGCCGCGTGACCGTCGCCGATCTCGCGGCCGCCGACTGGGTGCTGCGCGAGCAAGGCTCCGGCACGCGCTCGGAATTCGAGGCGGAATTGCGCCGCCTTGGCCTCGATCCGGCCAAGCTCAAGATCGCCCTCGAATTGCCGTCGAACGAGGCTGTGCGCTCGGCCGTGGTGGCCGGCGGCGGCGTCACCGCCATTTCCGAACTGGTGGTCGAGGCGCTGCTGCGGCTCGGCTCGCTCTATCGCATCGACATCGACCTGCCGGCGCGGCCGTTTCATGTGCTGCACCACCGCGAACGCTACCGCAGCAAAGCGAGCCAGGCGCTGCTGGATATCATCGCGAACTGACGACATCTCGACATCACCGCCGGATGACGGCATCCTGCGCCCCTCAACAGGGGACAAGCATGACCGACCAGCTCAAGACCACGCTCATCAACGCCGGCAAGATTCTCTATAGCGAGCAGCAGGGCGACGACATTTTCGGCCATGTCACCGTGCGCCTACCGGACGATGCCGGCCATTTCTTGATGAAGCCGCATACCTTCGGCCTGGAAGAGATCACGATGGAAAACATCATCACCGTGAATCTCGACGGAGAAAAGACCGCCGGCAGCGCCCCGCGCCACCTCGAAGTCTTCATCCATTCGGAAATCCTGCGCGCGCGCAGCGACGTGCAGGCCGTCGTCCACACCCATGCGCCGCACGCCGTGGCCTTTTCGGCGCTGGGCAAGCCGCTGCAGCCGGTCGGCCATGAAGGTTCGGTGTTCTGCGACGGCTTGCCGGTGTTCGACGAGACGACCGACCTGATCGTGACGCAAGAGCGCGGCAAATCGGTCGCCAAGGCGCTGGGCAAGCATCACGCCGTGCTCTTGCAAAATCACGGGCTGGTGACGGCGGGCCGCACGATCCAGGAGGCGACCATGCTCGCCATCCATCTGGAGCGCGCCTGCAAGTCGCAGCTATTGGTGGAATCCTGCGGCGGCGCCACGCGCCTCAGCACGCCGGACGACGCCAAAACCAAACAGGGCCGCATCATCCCGCAATATGCGTCCGTGTTCGCCTATCTTGAACGCAAGGTCTGCGGCTGCGGCCAGCTCCACGACGAGGACTAGCCCTCGATTTCCTCGCGCAGCATTTCGAGCGCGAGCCAGTCTTCCTCGGCCTTGGCGAGCTCGGCCTGAGTCTTTTCCAGCTCGGCGGCGGTGGCGGCGAATTTCGCCGCATCCTTCGCGAAGAACTGCGGATCGGCGAGCTTGGCCTGCAAAGCGGCCGCCTGCGTCTCCAGCTTGGCGATCAACTCGGGCAGCGTTTTGAGGGCATGCTGCTCCTTGAAGCCGAGCTTCTTCTTGGCGGCGGTCGCGGCTTTCGCCGCCTTCACCTCGGCCTTGGTCGCCGCCTTGACGCCGGAGTTCTTCGCCGTGACGCCCTCGCCGCGCTGCGCCACCATGTCGGAATAGCCGCCGGCATATTCGATCCATTTGCCGTCGCCCTCGAAGGCGATGACCGAGGTGGCGACGCGATCCAGGAAGTCGCGGTCATGGCTGACGACCAGCGCCGTGCCGGGATAGTCGGCGATCATCTCTTCGAGCAGATCGAGCGTCTCCAAGTCCAAATCGTTGGTCGGCTCGTCGAGCACCAAGAGGTTCGACGGCAGCGCCAGCGCGCGCGCCAGCATCAGCCGGCCGCGCTCGCCGCCTGACAGCACGCCGACCGGGGTGCGCGCCTGTTCGGGCGCGAACAAGAAATCCTTCATGTAGCTGATGACATGCTTTCGCTGATCGCCGACCTCGACATAGTCGCTCGTCGTGCCGCCGGTCAACGCGTTCTGCAGCGTCATGGCCGGATCGAGCATGGCGCGGCCCTGATCGAGCGTGACCAGCTTGAGATTGGCGCCGCGCTTGACCGTGCCGCTGTCGGGCTCGAGCGCGCCGGTGAGCATTTTCAGCAGCGTCGTCTTGCCGGCGCCGTTGGGGCCGATGACGCCGAGCCGGTCGCCGCGCAGCACGCGCAGGGTCAGATCGTCGATCACGGTCTGCGTGCCGAAGCTCTTGGAAATGTTCTCGACGTCGAACACCAACTTGCCGGACATCTCGCCCTGGCTCACCGTCATTTTGACGTCGCCGGCCACCTTGCGCTCGTCGCGGCGGGTCTGACGCAGACCTTCCAGGTCGCGCATGCGGCGGACGTTGCGCTTGCGCCGCCCGCTGACGCCATGGCGCACCCAATATTCTTCATTGACGATCTTGCGGTCGAGCTTGTGGCGTTCGAGCTCTTCCTGCTCCAGCACTTCGTCGCGCCAGTCCTCGAAGTCACCGAAGCCCTTGTCGAGCTTACGCGTGACGCCGCGGTCGAGCCACAGAGTCCCCTTGGAAAGATTTTGCAGGAAACGGCGGTCATGGCTGATCAGCACGAGGGCCGAGCGCAGGCCGCGCAATTCCTCTTCGAGCCATTCGATGGCCGGCAAGTCGAGATGGTTGGTCGGCTCGTCGAGCAGCAGCACGTCGGGCTCGGGCGCCAGCACGCGCGCCAGGGCGCAGCGCCGCGCTTCGCCGCCCGACAGATTTTCCGTCGATTCCTCGCCGGTGAAACCGAGCCGCTCCAGGAGATAGGCGGCGCGATATTCGTCATCGCCCGGCCCGAGGCCGGCCTCGACATAGGCCAGCGTCGTCGCATAGCCCGACAGGTCGGGCTCCTGCGCCAGATAGCGGATGGTGACGCCGCCCTGCAGCACGCGCTCGCCCTTGTCGGCGGTCAGCTCGCCGGCGGCGATCTTGAGCAGGCTGGACTTGCCAGAGCCGTTGCGGCCGACGAGGCAGAGGCGCTCGCCTGCGGAAATGGCGAGTTCCGCCCCGCTCAGCAACGGCGTGCCGCCGAAGGTCTGATGAATGTTCTGCAAAGTGAGTAAGGGGGCTGGCGGCATGGCGATGACCTATACCGATAAGCCTTGCAGTTCAATGGGCCAGACGGAATTTGCCGGCCGGAAGCGCCGTCCATCCCATTTTCGCGAGCCGGCGCGGCTGGGACTTGCAGGATCGTGCTCGAAGGATCAAGGTCTGCCCCTCGATTTGAGATTTTCCCCCATCGCGCCGTCCGCGCCGCCTCCCGGCTGCGGGCGATCCTGCGCCTTTTCCGACGTTGCTTTGCCATGGCCGACACCACCGCCGCCTCGCCTCTGGACCATCCCGCGATCGACCCCGCCGCCAAGCGCTCGATCATTTTCGGCGTGCTTCTGGCGATGTTCCTCGCCTCGCTCGAACAGACCATCATAGCCACCGCACTGCCGACGATCGGCCGCGAGCTGGGCGATGTCGAAACCCTGGCCTGGGTGGTGACGGCCTATCTGCTCAGCTCGACGGCGGTGACGCCGCTCTACGGCAAGCTGAGCGACATTTACGGCCGGCGCGTCATGATGCTGACGGCGGTCGCCATATTCATCGGCGGCTCGGTGCTGTGCGCCATCGCGCCCAGCATGACGCTGCTCGCCGTGGCGCGCGCTCTGCAGGGCCTCGGCGGCGGCGGCCTGATGGTGCTCGCCATGACGATCATCGCCGACCTGGTGCCGCCGCGCGAACGGGCGCGCTATCAGGCGCATTTCGCCGCCGTGTTCATGAGCTCCAGCCTGGTCGGCCCGGTGCTCGGCGGCTTCATCGCCGAACATCTCCATTGGTCGGTGATCTTCTGGATCAACCTGCCGGTCGGCGGCTACATCTGGTGGTCGCTGAGCGGTCGCCTGCGCCAACTGCCGCGCCACGAGCGTCCGCACAAGCTCGATATCGTCGGCGCCGCGCTGCTCGTGCTCGCGACCGTGCCTTTGCTGCTCGCGCTGAACTGGGGCGGCAACCGCTATGTCTGGGCCTCCTGGCAGGTCGTCGGCCTGTTCGGTTTCGCTGCGGCCATGACCGCGCTGTTCGTGCTGCGCATGTTCATGGCGCGCGAGCCTTTCCTGCCGCTCGCCATCGCCTTTCATCCCGTGGTCGGCCCGGCCGCGGCGGCCGGCTTCTTCAACATGGGCGTGTTCGTCGCGCTGACGATCTACACGCCGATCTATTTCGAAGCCGCCCTCGGCCTCAGCGCCAGCGTCGCCGGCCTCGCCTTGGTGCCGCTGATGGCCTTCACCGTCGCCGGCGCGCAGACAAGCGGACGCTTGATCGCCCATGTCAAACATTACAAACGCATCGGCGTGATCGGCCTCGGCGCGGCGGTCGTCGCGCTCGCGCTCCTGGCGCTCGGCTCGACCGATCTGCCCTTCGCCGCCGCCCTGGCGCTGTTCGGCGTCGCCGGCATCGGCATCGGCACCGCCTTCCCGCTCGTGACCCTGGCGAGCCAGAACGCGGTGACGCCGCAACAGATGGGCACCACCACGGCGCTGATCAATTTCTTCCGCTCGCTCGGCGGCGCCATCATCGTCGCCATTTTCGGCGCCATCGTCATCAACGGCCTGAACGAAGGCGCCAAAGCGCCGGGCCACCACATGGACGGCATGGCGGGCGGCTTCACCGACATTCCCGAGGACACCTTCCGCTGGCTGTTCTTCGCTGCCGCGGTCGCGGTGTTCATCGGCTGGGTGCTGGTGCTGCTCATGGAAGAGCGGCCGATCAGGGACGGCAGGGCGAAACCCTGAGCCTTCAGTTCCCCGGAACCTCGCGGACCAGCCAAGCGTTGACGGATCGAACGCAACAACCAGGAGCGCGAAAAATGCGCCTCATCCTTGCCTCTGTCGTCGCTATCGCGGCCCCGCTCGCTCTCGCTGCCTGCGGCGGCAATCCCGACCATAAGGAAACCGTCATCATCCAGCAGCCGGCTCAGGCTGTCGTGGTGCCCCAGGGCCAAACCGTTGTCGTGCCCCAGGGCAGCACGGTCCGGACCTGCACCGCCGGCACTTACAACTGTCCGTAACAGCGATCCGAACCGTTCGAACGTTCGAGCGTTGAATGTTCAGCCGGCCAGCCATTCCCCGATGGGCCGGCACCTCAAAAGAAGATCGATTATCCGCATCCGCCGCCGCCATCCCCCTGTGGCGTCGAGGATGCCTCCGGCCTTTCCCCGGCCGTCGGATATTCGATCTTCTTTCTCATCCCGACTGGCAAGACCCGGATAGACGCCGTGTCTTGCCTTTTTTGCGCCGATAGCGCATGTGGGGTAGGCAACCAGGGGGAACTCCATGACGTCCGATCATCCGACCGCCACCGGCCTCATCGTCAGTTGGGACGACGTGCATCGCGATGCCCGTGCCCTGGTGCGCAAGCTGATGGCGCTCGGACCTTGGCATGGCATCATCGCCCTGACGCGCGGCGGCCTGGTGCCGGCCGCCATCGTCGCCCGCGAGATGGAAATCCGCGTCATCGACACGCTCTGCATCGCCACCTACGACGAGCAGAAGCTGGAGGCCGTGAAAATCCTCAAAAGCCCGGAAGGCGCCGTCGCCAGCCAGGGCGAAGGCTGGCTGCTGATCGACGACCTGGTCGATACCGGCACCACGCTGCAGGCAGCACGCAAGCTGCTGCCGAAGGCGCATTTCGCCACGGTGTATGGCAAGCCCAAGGGCCTGCCCCTGGTCGATACCTTCATCCACCAGGTGCCGCAGGACCAATGGGTCTATTTCCCTTGGGATCTCAGCCCGAGCTACGCGCCGCCGCTGGTGCGCAAAAGCTGACGCCCGCCGAAGTTTCCTCCTGCGGGCGCCAATCTTGAGCGAAGACGAACTTTAGCCGAACACGAAGTGCAGCACGCTGAGCCCGGCGATGATCAGCACGCCGAGCGTCGTCTTCTCGAATTGTTTCGTCGCCAATTTCGCCAAGGCATAGACGATGAAGGCGATGGCGATGCCATGGGCGATGCTGTAGGTCAGCGGCATCATGATGGCGCCGAGCACCGCCGGGGCGTAATCGGTCGGATCGCTCCAATCGAGATCGACCAGATTGCGCGTGAAGTGGCAGGCGACGAACACCAGGGCCGGCGCGGTGGCGAAGGCCGGGATGCTCTGGGCGAGCGGCGCGAAGCCGAGGCAGAGCAGGAACAACGCGGCGACGGTGATCGCCGTCAGGCCGGTGCGTCCGCCCTCCTTGATGCCGGCGCCGCTCTCGATATAGGACGTGGTGTTCGACGTGCCGAGCAGCGCGCCGATGGTGGTCGCCGCCGAATCGGCGATGACCGCCTTGCCGATGCCCTCGACCTTGCCGTCCTTGTCGACCTTGCCGGAGATGTTTGCGACGCTGGTCAGCGTGCCCGCCGTATCGAAGAAATCGACGAACAGCAGCGCCATCACCACCGAAATCAAGCCGGCGCTGAATACGCCGCCGATGTCGAGCTGCAGGAAAGTCGGCGCGAGGCTCGGCACCGGGCCGACGACGCCGGCGAACGAGGCCGCGCCGACGAGCCAGCCGATGATCGCCGTGCCGAGAATGCCGATGACGATGGCGCCCGGCACGCGCAGCTTGTCGAGCACGATCATGACGATGAAACCGAGCGTGGCGAGCAGGACGGCCGGGCTGGCGACATTGCCGAGGCCGACGAGCGTCGCCGGATGATCGACGACGACGCCAGCGTTGCGCAAACCGATGATCGCGAGGAACAAGCCGATGCCGGCGCCGATGCCGAGTTTTAGCGCCTTGGGGATCGCGTTGATGATCCATTCGCGCAAGCCCGTCAGACTGAGCACCAGGGCGAGCACGCCCGAGAGGAAGACCGCGCCGAGCGCGACCTGCCAGGGCTGCTTCATGCCGATGACGATGCCGTAGGTGAAGAAGGCATTGAGGCCCATGCCGGGAGCCAGGGCCACCGGCCATTTCGCCCAGGCGCCCATGATGAAGGTGGCGATGGCGGCGGCGAGAATGGTGGCGACAAAGACCGCGCCGAAATCCATGCCGGCGTCCTTCAGGATCGCCGGATGGACGACGATGATGTAGGCCATGGTCAGGAAGGTCGCGAGACCCGCGAGCAATTCCGTGCGCACGGACGAACCGCGCGCGGTGATGCCGAAATACTTATCGAGCCAAGCCATTGGCCGATCCCCTTGTTGTTACAACCCCTCGGATCCCGGTCGACCGGAATGCCTCGCACGGCGAACCCCTTCGCCGCGTCGGTTCATTTAAGCGAAAAAACGGGCGACGGGATAGTCCCGCCGCCCGCTTATAATTTTAGCTATTGCCGGCTCAGGAGAATCGCTTGTTCATCCAGGCGGCCAGGTAGTCGAAGAAATTCTTCGTCGCGTTGCCGTAGTTCTCGCCGGTCGCCGCCGCGCAGGGCTTGCAGGGCGTCATGCCATGCGTCGCGCCCTCGAGGACCAAGAAGTCCTTGTCGGCGCTTTTCGCCATGTCATAGGCGAGTTCATTGTCGCGGATGAAGTAATGCCCGCCCATGGCGGTCACCAGCAACGGAATCGAGATGTTCTGCACCGCGCAAGGCACAGAATTGTTGCTCGAACACCAATCGATGCCGTCGAGCGCGCTGGTCGATCTCACCGCGTTGGCGCCGAGGAAGGATTTCACGGTGAGTTGACGGGTGTCGTCGAAGCTGGCATCCCGCTTGGCATTTCTAGGGGTCGAGACGCGCACGGTCTTGACCGGCTTGCTGGCATCCACCGTGCCGTCGTTCTTCAAGAGCTTTCGCGGTTTGAGTGTGCCGCCATGGACGCCGGTGGAAATATCAGAAAGCCGGGCGCGGTTGCGATAGACCACGAAGCTCTCGTCGTCGGACGGCACGTGGCGGCCGGCCTTCATGTCCGCCTGCAACTTGAGCGCCTTGTCGATCAGCCGGTTCATGCGCTCCGATTGCGCCTTGTAGTAGCGCTCCTGAAAGGCCGCCGAATAGGTCGAATCGCCGTTCGGGTTGAAACCGTTCTTCGGATCGAACGGATCGAGTGCCGGGTCGATCTTGGTCGGGTCGGTCTCGTTCGTCAGGGATGGATTGAGACTGCGCAGGCCGTTCACCGAATTGCCCGGATGGGCATCGACCAAAATGAGCCCGTCGGCTTTCGGCGCGCCGGCGATCCGATCGCTGCATTCGACGAGCTTGTTCGCGCCCTTGCAATAAGCGAGGCCATTCTCCGCCACCGCTTGGTAATAGCTCGTCGTCGGCCCGCCGCCGCTATGGCCGAGCAGCACGACCTTTTCGATGCCGGGCTGCTTTTTCATGAACTCGACGCCTTCGCGCAGATCGAGCTGGTTGGCGTCCCAATCGACCGCCGATTCGTTGTTGTCCGAGCGCGGGTTCATGCCGAGCACGAGAAATCCCCGCGCCGCCAATTCCGTGGTCGAGATATGATTCATGAAATTGCTGGTGCGGTGGATCACCACCACGCCGATCTTCGGCGCCGGCCCGCTGTCGGGCTTGTAGAGCGCGCCTTTGGCGGCGCTGTTGGCAAATCGGATATAGCGCGGATCGCTTTGCGCCGCCGCCTCCGCCGCCAAATACCCCAACATCAGGCCAAGCGACGCCGCGACGAATTGTTTCGTCTTCATCATGTAACCTCCCTGTCTGCCGTGCGAATTCTTATTGATGGGCCGGCATGACGCCCTGCCGCCATTTAACGCCGTTCCAAAAAGCCCGGCAAGCAGCCGCAAAGTAACCAAGGAACCGCTCAGTTTTGACGGCGTTCATCAAAAGTACGGTTGTATTTCCGGGCTCAAAGGCCAAGATAAGCCTCCGGGAACCGGCCCGACCGATATCAGCAAGCCGCCTGCAGGCCCCATGACAGCGATCGCCCAGCCGTCGTCCGACGCGCATCTCAATCTCCAGCAAACCGCCGCCCGCTATAAGACCGTTCGCGACCTGAGCGAACGGCTGGCTGCGCCCTTGAGCGCGGAGGACCAATGCGTCCAATCGATGCCGGACGCCAGTCCGACCAAGTGGCATCTCGCGCATACGACCTGGTTCTTCGAAACGATCCTGCTCGTCCCGCACTTGCCCGGCTACAAGCCGTTCGACGAGAGCTTCTTTTATCTGTTCAATTCCTATTACGAGTCGCTGGGGCCGCGCCATCCGCGTCCGCAGCGCGGTCTGCTGACGCGGCCGTCGCACGATCAGGTGATGGACTATCGCCGCCACGTCGATGCGGCGATGGCCAGTCTGCTGGCCAGCGCGGCGCCCGGCGTTGCCCGAAAAATCGCGCCGCTCGTCGAACTCGGCTGGAATCACGAACAGCAGCATCAGGAATTGCTGCTGACCGACATCAAGCATGCCTTCTCCTGCAACCCGCTGCTGCCCGCGTACCTGCCGCGCGCGAAGGACGACTCGCTCGAAGCCATGCCGGCGCGCTGGATCGAAGGACCGCATCACATCGTCGAGGTCGGCCATCACGCGGCTGACGGTTTCGCCTTTGATAACGAGACGCCACGCCATCCCGTGCTGCTGCAGCCTTATCGTATCGCCGACCGGCTGGTGACCAACGGGGAGTATGCCGCCTTCATCGCCGATGGCGGCTACAAGCGCCCGGAGTTCTGGCTGTCGGACGGCTGGGCCACGGTGCAGGCGCAAGGCTGGCAAGCACCGGGCTATTGGCAGCGCGAGGCGGAAGACGCGCCTTGGCATGCTTTCACCCTGCACGGCCTGCGCCGGCTCGACGATTCCGAACCGGTTGCCCATGTCAGCTTCTTCGAGGCCGCCGCCTATGCTGCCTGGGCGGGCAAGCGCCTGCCGACCGAATTCGAATGGGAAGCGACCGCCGCCACAGGGATGAGCGGGCGCGATCTCGATCCGGCCAGTCCGCATCCGCGCTCTCTGGTGGGCGGCGCCGACAATCCAGAAGTAGGCTTGCGCCAGGCCACCGGTGAGGTATGGCAATGGACGCGCTCGTCCTACGATCCCTACCCCGGCTTCAAGCCGCTCGCCGGCGCGCTCGCCGAATACAACGGCAAATTCATGGTTGGCCAAGTGATCCTGCGCGGCGGATCCTGCGTAACGCCTGAAGGGCACACGCGCCCGACCTATCGCAATTTCTTTCCCCCATCGGCGCGCTGGCAGTTCAGCGGCATCCGTCTCGCGGAGGACCTATGAACGCTCCCAATCGCCGCAGCCCGTCCGAGGCGCTAACGTCAACGGCGGCCAATGGCGACTTCGCCCGCGCCCTGCTCGCCGGCCTCAAGGCCACACCGAAAAGCCTGCCCTGCAAGTTCTTCTATGACGAAGCCGGCTCGGTCCTGTTCGACCGTATTTGCGAATTGCCGGAATACTATCCGACGCGCACCGAGCTTGCCTTGCTCGAAGCGCGCGCCAGCGAATTCGCCCGCCTGATAGGCCCCGACGCCGAACTGGTCGAATTCGGCGCCGGCGCCGTCCGCAAAGTGCGTCTGCTGCTCGACGCGCTCGATCGTCCGCACGGCTATCTGCCGATCGACATTTCCGGCGACTATCTGCAAGGCGTCGCCGACAAGCTCGACGCCGATTATCCGAGCCTGCGCGTACGGCCCGTCGTCGCCGACTACACCAAGCCCTTCGCCCTGCCGGCCAAATCGCCCGGGGCGCGCCGCGTCGGCTTTTTCCCCGGCTCGACCATCGGCAATTTTCAGCGCGCCGACGCCATCGCCTTCCTGCGCATGGCGGCGGACAAGCTGGCCGGCGGCGGCCTGCTGATCGGCGTCGATCTGGTCAAGGACCCGGCCATCCTGCACGCCGCCTACAACGACGCGGCGGGCGTGACGGCGGCCTTCAACAAGAACATCCTGGCGCGCGCCAATACCGAGCTCGGCGCCGATTTCGATCTCGATGGCTTCGCTCATCACGCCTTTTACGATCCGCGCGCCCAGCGCATCGAGATGCATCTGGTGAGCCTGGCGCGCCAGCGCGTGCATCTGCTCGGCCAGGAAATCCTCTTCGCCGAGGGCGAGACGACTCATACCGAGGATTCGCACAAATATACGCTGGACGGATTCCGTGCCCTGGCCAGCGAAGCGGGCTTCACGCCGCGCGCCGCCTGGACCGATCCGGACCGCTTGTTCAGCATTCACTGGTTGGAGGTGACTTGAGATGAAGGCTGTATGGAACGGCGCCGTGCTCGCCGAATCGGACGATACCGTCGTCGTCGAAGGCAATCATTATTTCCCGGCGAGCGCGCTCAAGCGCGAGCATGTCCAACCGAGTGCAAAGCACACCACTTGCGGCTGGAAGGGCGTCGCGTCCTACTACGATGTCGTGGTAGACGGCAAAACCAACAGCGACGCCTGTTGGTACTATCCGACGCCGATGAAAGGCGCCGAAGCGGTCAAGGACCGCGTCGCCTTCTGGCGCGGCGTCGAGGTTTCCTGACTCTCTGTGCTTGCGAAAACGGCGCCACGATCGACGTGACCGCCGGCTGGGCGCTGCATTAAGCGTCCAGCCGGACGATCTGTCCGTTACGCCATTTTTCCGAGGCCGAGCTTTTCCGCCAAGCCGATGCGCTGCATCTTGCCGGTGGCGCCCTTGGGAATTTCCGCCAGGAACAGGATCTTGCGCGGCACCTTGAATTCGGCGAGACGGCCGCGCGCGAATTCGCGCAATTCCGCTTCCGTGCAAGCCTGGTTCTCGCGCAGCACCACCGCCGCGGCGACCTCCTCGCCGAGCATGGTATGCGGCACGGCGAAGGTGACGACCTGCGCTACTGCCGCATGGTCCATCAGCACCTCGTCGACCTCGCGCGGCGAAATCTTCTCGCCGCCGCGATTGATGATCTCCTTCAGGCGGCCGGTGATCGACAGATAGCCCTCGTCGTCCATCATCCCCTGATCGCCGGTACGGAACCAACCGTGGGTGAAGGCTTCGGCATTGGCCTTGTCGTTGGCCTCGTAACCGGCCGTCACGTTGGCGCCGCGGATCACGATCTCGCCAGTCTGGCCCGGCAGCAGCAGGCCGCCGCTGTCGCCCATGATCGCCACCTCGGGCCCCGCCGCGATGCCGACGGTACCCGGCTTGCGCGGCCGTGGCGGCAACGGGTTGGAGGTCATCTGATGCGCCGCCTCGGTCATGCCGTAGGCCTCGATGACCGGCGCACCGAACGTCGTCTCCAGCTCTGCCATCACCTGCGGCGGTAACGACGCCGACGAAGAACGAATGAAGCGCAGCGGATTGCGCTGGATCACTTCAATGTTACGCGCGGCGCGCGTGAGAATCGCCTGATGCATGGTCGGCACCGCCGTGTACCAGGTGGGCTTCACTTCATCCACCCAGCCGAAAAACTTCAACGCGTTGAAGCCCGGCGAGCAGGCGACATAGGCGCCGGCAGCGAGCGATGACAACACGGCCGCGATCAGTCCATGAATATGGAATAGCGGCATCACGTTGAGGCAACGGTCCTTGGCCGTCAGCGCGACAGCAGCGCCGACGTTACGGCCCGACGCCGCGACGTTGCTCTGGCGCAAAGGCACGATCTTGGGCCGCGACGTCGTGCCCGAGGTGTGCAGGACCAGGGCGATATCGTCGGGCTCGGCCATGCCCGGCTGTGCGGCGGAAGCGGCTTTCGTGCCCGAGGATTGAATCGCGAAGCTGCCCGCCGGATCGCTCGTCTGCCAGGCGATCTCATAGACCGGCACCTTCAGCTTATGGGCGACGGCGATGGCAGCCGATTGGCTGCCCTTCTCGACGAGCAACGCCTTGGCGCCGAGGTCGGACAGGTAGAACTGGAATTCTTCGGCCTTGTAGTCGGGATTGAGCGGTGCCGTCGCCGCGCCGCAGGCGACGGTGAGGAAGGCGGTGGCCATTTCCGGCCCGTTCGGCAGCACGATGGCGACGCGGTCGCCGCGGCCGATGCCCAGCGCATTCAAGTCGGCGACGGTTTTCTTCGCCAAGGCGCGCAAGCCGGCATAGGTCAGCGCCGTGCGTTCGGGCGCGCCGATGGCCGGCGCCATGTCCTGTCCCGCCGCGAGCAGCGACCAAATCGTATTCGAACTGTCCATTCTTTAACTAGCCTCCGTCTGCGACAGCGTCGGTCGGCAACCCCGCGACCGCGATGACGCTTGTTGTGAGTTTTTTTGCGGGTTACGCGCAGGGTGATATCGCCGGCCCATGCAAGGAGGACGGCAAGTCTGGACGGCAACGATAGCACGCGGCTGGCAGACTCCAAGGGGGAGCGAGTCCTGACAGTCTGCAGCGGTTATGAAGGGTTGCCGGCCGCGGGCCGGCTTAGGGGCGGCGGGCGTAAAACGCCTTGAGCAATGCCGCGCCGAGCGCTCCGCAGGCCAGCACGACGGCCAAGGCGGCGCCATGCCAGATCAGCCCGAGCCAGGCGGTGTGGTCGGGATGAAAGAACGTCAGCCCCGCGGCGCTCAGGCCGGACATGCCCAAAGCCGCCATGACCATGGTCTGCAACGGTCGGATCGGGCCGGCATAGCGCAGCATGAGCAAGCTGACGAGCGTCAGCGGTACGCCCATCTGGGTGATGTAAACGAAGCAGAGCCAAGGCTCGCCCCAGGCGAAAGCGGCGCGGCCCATGGCGGCGAAGTCGGCCAGGCAGCCAAACCCCACGGTGGCGAGCCAAAGGCCCGCCGGCAACAGCGCGAGCAGCGCCCAGCGCGGCGAGCGGTCGGGCAGGCTGAGATGGAAGGCGGCGACGATCGCGCCGATGCCGGTGGCGAGCGCCGCCAGCCATTCGAGCAGGTTGAGCGGCTGCAGCAGATCGTCAAGCAGATCGTCGTTCACGCCGTGGAATGCGACGGAGACGGCGACGACGGCGATGGCGAGAACCAGCCAAATCATGGCGCGCAGCATCGGCGGCCGCAACGGTTTGACCGGCTGCGCCGAACCCGCCAAGGCGGCGATCAGGTCCTCGCTATGCTTCATATCGCTCATCGCGCCTCTCCTTCGGGCCCGAACAGTTTTACGCGCAGCAGTTTCAACGCGCGATGAGTCGTGGTCTTGAGCGCCGCGACGCTCATGCCGGTGATCTCCGACACCTCCTTCAACGACTTCTCCTCGAGCTTGAGCAGTTCGACCGCCCGCCGCTGCCCCTCGGGCAGTTCGGCGATGGCCTGGCGCAGACGCTCCGCTTCGCTATTGCGCTCGACTTGGTGGTTCGCGGCAGGGTCGGCAAAGGTTTCAAGGTCGAAGCCGATATCGTCGGCCGCCACCGGCAGCGATTGGCGGCGGCGCAGCGCGTCGATCATCCGGCGCTTGGCGATCACCGCCAGCCAAGGCAGGAAAGGCCTTTGCGGATCATAGGTTTGCCGGATGCGATGGAGGGTCAGCAGGATGTCCTGGACCAAGTCTTCCGCCGCGTCGCCGCCGCGCAGATGGCGGCGCGCATAGGCCCGCAGATAGGGCAGCAGAGCCGTCAGCAGGCTTTGATAGGCGGCTTGGTCGCCGGCTTGAGCCTCGGCCATCAAGCGGCCCCAGCTCTCTCGATCCGGCGGTGCAATGGACGTCATGGACGAAAACTCGGGCGCTGGCGGAACGGCGATCGCGGCCCGCAGAATACCCCCGAAGCGCCGCAGACGAAAATTAATCTTCGTCGTCTGTAACCTGGGCGAGGCCGGCACGAACCCCTTTGCATGGCAGCCGGACGATCGGCTGCCCCACCACATGAAGGGAAGCTCTCCAATGTCCAAAGCCACCAACGCCTCGATCCTGTTCGCCGCCGTCGCGGCTCTCGGCCTCGCCACGATGGTCAATCCCGCCGCCGCCCAGCAGGCCGGCAAGGAAAAATGCTTCGGCGTCGCCAAGGCTGGCGCCAACGACTGCGCCGCCGGCCCCGGCACCACCTGCGCCGGCACCTCGAAGGTCGATTTCCAGGGCAACGCCTGGAAGCTGGTCGATGCCGGCAGCTGCGCCAAGATGGGCGGCAGCCTGCAGGCCAAGGCCGGCAATATGGCGCCGAAGCCGATGATGCAGGACGGCATGATGAACGACGGCAAGAAGAGCTAAGCCGCGAACGCATAGTGGCGGGGCTCGCCATGATCACCGACAAGATTCCTCCGGTTGCCGGAGTCGGGCTCAAGCCCCGCCATTTCGCCGCCATCCATGCCGCGCCGCGGCGCGCCGCCTGGTTCGAAATCCATGCCGAGAACTATTTCTGCGCCGGCGGTCCTCCGCACCGGCACCTGACCGCGATCCGCGCCGATCATCCCTTGTCGATCCACGGCATCGGCCTGTCGCTGGGCGGCGCGGCGCGGCCCGACCGCGCGCATCTCGACCAGCTCGCCGCCCTCGTCCGGCGCTACGAACCGGCTCTCGTCTCCGAGCACCTCGCCTGGTGCGCGGCGGATGGCGTCTATTTGAACGATCTTCTGCCGCTCGCCTACGACGAAACCACGCTCGAGCGTTTTTGCCGCCACGTCGCCGAAGTGCAGGACGCTCTGGGACGGCCGATTCTGATCGAAAATCCTTCGCGCTATCTTTCCTTGCGCGACGACATGAGCGAAGGCGAGTTCATCGCGCAAGCCTGCGCGCGGACCGGCTGCGGCCTGCTGCTCGACGTCAACAACATCGTCGTCTCGGCCGGCAATCTCGGCTTGAACGCCGAAACCATTCTGGCCGGCATGCCGCTCAAACGCGCCGGCGAAATCCATCTCGCCGGCCATAGCCTCCATCGCACTGACGCGGGCCCGATTCGCGTCGACGATCATGGCTCGCCGGTGCGGCCCGAGGTCTGGCGGCTCTACGACAGAGCCCTCGCCGCCACCGGCGCGCTGCCGACCCTCATCGAATGGGACAACGCCGTCCCCGATTTCGCGCTGCTGCTTGCCGAGGCCGGCAAGGCCGACCGGCGCATCGCCGCGAGCCAGAGCCGTCATGTCGCCTGAACTACAGACCCAGTTCGCCGCCGCCGTCCGCCTCGGCGACAGCCAGGCCAGCGCGGCCATACTTGCCGCCAGCGGCGCGTCCCGGGAGCGCACCCTTGCCGCTCTGCAGATCCATGCCAGCACCACAAGCGAGACCCTGACCGAGGCGCTGCGCGACAGTTTTCCGACCGTCGCCGACCGCCTGTCCGCCGGGCGCTTCGCCAAGCTGGCGGCGGGTTTCATCCGCCGGTCGCCGCCGCGCCAAGCCGCCCTGTGGTTCTGGGGCGACAGTTTTCCCGATTATCTCAGCGAGCAAGCCATGCCCGAGGCGGTCGTCGCACTGGCCCGGCTCGACCGGGCCTGGCATGAAGTTTTTGCCGCGGCAGAAGCGCCGGCGCTGACGGCACAGAGTTTGAGCGCCTTGCCCGCCGACGCCCTGACGCAAGCCGTCCTCGTCTCTCACCCCGCCGCGCGGCTGCTCAGCCTGCCCGACGGCGCGTTCGCCACCTGGCAAAGAGCGGCCTGCCTGCCCGGACTCGCCGACGAAGCACCAGCCGATGCCGCCTATGTCCTGTTGTCGCGTCCGGAAGGGCAGGTTCATACGCTCAGCCTCGACGGCGGCGAATATCACTTCCTGCAAACGCTCCACGGCGGCGGCGCTCTGCTCGCCGCCTTCGATCGCGCCGCCGCCGTCGATCCCGCCTTCGATTTGCAATCGGCGCTGTCGCGCAGTCTCGCGGCCGGCGCCTTCCGCTCGATCACGCCACAAAAGGATGTCCGATGATGCTCTCTTCCGCCTGCCGTGCCGGCCGTCTCGTCATCGAAAGGCTCGACCGCATTCCGCACGACCTGATCGCCCTCGTCGCGCGTTTCGGCGTCGCCGGCGTCTTCTGGCAATCGGCCAGAACCAAAGTCGACGGCCTGACGATCACCGACACGACTTATCTGTTGTTTCGCGAAGAATACCGCATCCCGCTGGTGCCGGCCGATCTCGCGGCCGTCGCCGCCACGATTTCCGAGCATCTGTTCGCGGCGCTGCTCGTGATCGGCCTGGCGACGCGCTTCAGCGCAGCCGCGCTGCTCGGCATGACATTGGTGATTCAGATTTTCGTCTATCCGCTGGCCTGGCCGACGCATCTGACTTGGGCCGCCAGCTTCGTTTATCTCATCGCGCGTGGCGGCGGGCGATTCGCGCTTGACGCCGCCCTGAGAAAACCGGGCACCGCGTCCGGCCCCTCCGCTGCGGCAAATTAGCTCGCCGCCTTCGGGCGGTAGAACCACCAGTTCGATTCGTTGAGGGAATAGATCGGCCGGTAATGGCGGATGACCGAGGCGGGGACGACCTGGGCGATCTGATTGTCGAGCACGTACTGTGTGCCGTTGTAGGTCACCACCAGGATAGCGTGCGCCACGCGCAGGTTGAGATCGTCGAGGACCACCAGGCGGAGCGAGTCGTCGGCGAAGCCGAGCGCGCGCAACGAAAGATATTTGGAGATCGCGTAATCCTCGCAGTCTCCGTCCATCCTGAAGAACTGGTTCGGCGTCGCCCAGTAGTCGGCTTCCCGGTAGTTGTTGGCGTCGATCGTGTAGCGCGCACGGTTCATCCGCTCGTTGACGCGGCGGATCTGGGTGCCGCGGTCTTCGCGCGCGATCTCTTCGAGAAACCCCTTCCATTCCTCCGTCATGCAGCGGCGGAATACGTTGGCCTTGCAGATGCGGCTGAGCGGATCGGTGCCCTTGAAGTAACGCTCCAACACGCCGGTCCATTTCGGGAAAGCCGCCATGCCAGCGGAGCGCATCGAGCTGGCGCCCCATAGGCCGTCCTCATCCGCCCGGGCCGCCGACGAGCCGGCTGCCCACAGGGCGATAAACAGGGCGAGCGCCAGCGCAGGGCGAGCGACAGTGCGCAAGCCGGCGGTAATCGCCTCGCTGGACTTCGGGCGGTTGGACGATCTCATGCCCTGTGCAGTTTTCTCTGGCGGACCGACGACCGGACCGCCACCATGGACAAATTAGGCTAAGGACGTTAAGCCTTTGTAAAGGCTAAAAAGTCCAATACTCACGCGTCGTTAACGGGGCCGCCGGGGATATGAGCCTGACATCTGCGCCATCGGAAGCGGGAACCAATCGCCGCATTCGCCCGCTGATCCTTTCCTGCATCGTCATCGCCAGCGTTTTGGCGTTGGGCGTGCTGGCCGCTCTGGCGCTCGGCAAGGCCGACCGCGAGCGCGAATTGCGCACTTGGCAAAACCGTCTCGGCATCGTCGCCGATAGCCGCTTCGCCGCCATCTCCAATTGGCTCGAACGTCAGTTCGACGAATTGGCCGGCATCGCCGCCAATACCTCGGTCCAGCTCTACATGACCGAACTGACCCTGGCGCAGACCGCCGCGCCGCAGACGCCCGGCCAAGACCCAGCCCTCGCCACTTACCTGCGCAATCTGCTGACCGTCACCGCCGAGCGCGCCCGTTTCGCCGCGCCGATCGAAGGGCCGGACGTGCCGGCCAATGTGCGCCGTGTCGGCCTCGCCGGGCTCGCCCTGCTCGACCGCAATCATGCGGTGATCGCCCAGAGCGTCGGCATGCCGCCGCTCGAAGGGGCGCTCGCCGCCTTCGTCCAGAGCCTGCCGCGCGACAAGCGCGTGGCGCTCGATCTTTACCGCAACGCCGCCGGCCGGCCCGCGCTCGGCTTCGCCATGCCGGTCTTCGCCGTGCAAGGCGGCAACGACGCAACGGCGCAAGTCGGCTGGGTGGTCGGCATCAAAGAAGTCGCCGACGAGCTCTACCCGTTGCTGCGCCAGCCCGGCGAAGTTTACAAGACCGCCGAAAATCTCCTGGTACGCCGCAGCGATGCCCGCATCGATTTTCTTTCGCCCCTCGCCGACGGCACTGCGGCGCTGACACGCACCCTCGCCGCCTCGACCCCGCGGCTCGCCGAGGCCGCCGCGCTCGCCAATCCGGGAGATTTCGCCGAAGGCCGCGACTATCGCGACCAAGCCGTCCTCTATGTCAGCCGCGCCTTTAGCGCCGTGCCTTGGACGCTGGTTGCCAAGATCGGCCGCGACGAGGCGCTCGCCAGCAGCGAAGCGCGCCGGCAACAGCTCATCGTCGTCTTTTCCCTCGGCGCGGTGCTGCTCGCCGCCATCGTCTTCGCCGCCTGGTGGTACGGCTCCTCGCGCGAATCCGCCCAGGCCGCCGGCCGCTACAAGCGCCTCGCCGACGAGCATGAACGCCAGGGCCTGTTCCTGAAACTGGTCGCCGACAGCCAACCGACCGCGATCTTCATCCTCGACGAAGACGGCCGCTACGGCTTCGCCAATGAAGAAGCCGCGCGGCTCGCCGGCCTGCCGATGGGCGACCTGGTCGGCAAGCCGGTCGGCAACGTGCTCGGCCCCGACGCCGCCAAGCCGCATCTCGCCAATGCGGCGAAGGCGCGCGAGGCAAAGGAACGTCAGCGCACCATCATCGCCGCCGAAGACGACAGCGCCGGCCGCACGCGTCAGATCGACTACATCCCGATCGGCGACAGCCATGAGGTCGAAGACGGCGTACTCGTCGTCGAACGCGACATCACCGCTGAAGTGGGCGCGCGCGCCAAGCGCGAGCGCGGCCTGCTCGATCTCGTGCGCACGCTGGTCGCACTGGTCGACAAGCGCGACCCTTACGCCGCCCATCATTCCACCCGCGTCGCCATGGTCGCCCAGGCCATCGCGCGCGAAATGAACCTCGGCGACGCCGTCGTGCAGACCGTCGGCTTCGCCGGCAGCCTGATGAATCTCGGCAAGATCCTGGTGCCGACCGAGCTCTTGACCAAGACCGGCCAGCTCAACGAGGAGGAAATCGGCCTGATTCGCGGCTCGCTGCGCGCCACCGCCGACTTCCTGGAGGGCATCGATTTCGGCGGGCCCGTGGTCGAGACGCTGCGCCAGCTGTCCGAACATTGGGACGGCAGCGGCCAGCCGCACGGCCTGAAGGGCGCCGCCATCCTCGCCGAAGCGCGCGTCGTCGCCGTCGCCAACGCCTTCGTCGCACTCGCCAGCCCGCGCGCCTACCGCGCCGGCATGCCGCTCGACGAAGCCATCGAAAAAATTCGCGCGCAAGCGGGCACGGTCTTCGACCGCCGCGCCGTCACTGCGCTGGAGAACAGCCTGGAGAATCGCGGCGGCCGCGACGCCTGGGCCGATTTCGGCAAGCCGGCCTAGGGAACGGCGAACCGGGCAATAAAAAGGGCGGCGCTTTCGGCGCCGCCCTTTTCATTTAGGCCTACTCGCTTATGGGGCGACGACGCCGCCAGCCTTGAGGATCGGCGTCCAGCGCGCGACCTCCTGGGCGACATATTCGCCGAGCCAGGCGGAGGTGCGCTCCTTGCCTTCCGGCAAGACTCCGCCGAGATCGAGCAGGCGCTTCTTGGTGCCCGGATCGTCCAGCGCCTTGACCAGCGCCTCGTTCAGCTTGGCGACGACGGCCGGCGGCGTGTTCTTGGGCGCGAAGACCGCGTTCCAAGCGCTGACCTGGTAGTCCGGCAAGCCGGCTTCCTTGGTCGTCGGCACGTCGGGCAGCGCCGGCGAGCGCGCCGGCGTGGCGATGGCATAGGCGCGGATGTTGCCGCCCTGGATCTGCGTGACGAGGTTGACGATCTGGTCGCAGGCGTAATCGACCTTGCCGCCGATCATGTCGTTGATGACCGGACCGGTGCCGGTGTAGGGCACGCGCGTCGGCTTGATACCGTTCATGACGTTGAACATGGTGCAGGTGGTGAAGGACACCGAACCGACGCCGGCATGGGCCTCATTGGCCTTATCCTGCTCCGTCTTGAGGCGGGCGATGAACTCCTTCAAGTCCTTCGCCGGGTAATCCTTGCGCGCCACGATCAGGATGGGCGTGCCGGCGGCCATGCCGATCGGCGCGAAATCCTTGGTCGGGTCGTAGCGCAGCTTCGGATAAAGCGCGGGCGCCGCGCCATGCGTGCCCATGTGGCCCATCATGATGGTGTAGCCGTCGGGCTGCGCCTGGGCGCCGCGCGTGATGCCGGTGGTGCCGCCGGCGCCCGCCACGTTCTCGATGACGATCTGCTGGCCGAGCGTCTTGGACATGCTCTCGCCGACGATGCGGGCGACCACGTCGGTCGGACCGCCCGCGGCGAAGGGCACGATCATCGTGATCGGGCGCGTGGGGTAGTTTTGCGCCCAGGCGGAAGTGGATGCGCCGGTCAGGGTCGCCGCGGCGACGGCGATGGCGGCGAATGTACGTTTCATTATGGCCTCCTTGTTGAACGTCTTAGATGGACCGCGCCGCCGTAATCATGAAACGGCGCGTTGACAGGTGAACGGTTTATTCCAGGAACGCTTCTTCGCGTCCTTTACGAACGGTGGGAAGGATGGCAACGACGATGACGAGCGCCGCGACCAGCAAGAGGCCGGCGGACACCGGGCTGGTGACGAAGGTGGCGAAGTCGCCGCGCGACAGGATGAGCGCCTGACGCAGTTTCTCCTCCATCAGCTTGCCGAGCACGAAACCGAGCAACAGCGGCGCCGGCTCGAAGCCGAACTTGTAGAAGGCATAGCCGGCGAAGCCGAAGAAGGCCGTCATCAGCACGTCGCCCGCATCATTGTTGATCGAGTAGATGCCGATGCAGCAAAACAGCAGGATCGCCGGGAACATCAAGCGATAAGGCACCTTCAAGAGGCGCACCCAGAGGCCGATCAAAGGCAGGTTGATGATCAGCAACATCAAATTGCCGATCCACATGCTGGCGATCATGCCCCAGAACAGTTCGGGGGTCTTGGTCATGACCTGCGGGCCGGGGATGATGCCATGAATCGTCATGGCGCCGACCATGAGGGCCATCACCGCGTTGGGCGGAATGCCGAGGGTCAGAAGCGGAATGAAGGCGGTTTGCGCGCCGGCGTTGTTCGCCGCTTCCGGGCCGGCAACTCCCTCGATGGCGCCCTTGCCGAAGCGGCGCGGATCTTTGGCGAGTTTCTTCTCCAGCGTATAGGACGCAAAGGGGCCGAGTACCGCGCCGTTGCCGGGCAGGATGCCGAGCGTGCCGCCGAGGAAGGTGCCGCGCAGCACAGGCAAGGCCGAATCCTTGAAATCCTGCATCGACGGCAAGAGCCGGCCGATCTTGGTTTTCACCACGTCGCGCGTTTCGGGATTGTCGAGATTGCGCAGAATTTCGGCGAAGCCGAAGAGGCCCATGGCGAGCACGGCGAAGTCGATGCCATCCATCAGATCGATCATGCCGAATGTCAGGCGTTCGTCGCCGGTCTGCAGGTCGGTGCCGATGGTCGATAGCAGAAGACCGACGAAGATCACCGCACCGGCCTTGAGGATCGAGCCGCGCGCGAGCACGACGGCAAAGGCCAAGCCCATGATCATCAGCGAGAAATATTCCGCCGGCCCAAAGATCAACGCCAGCTTGGTCAAGGGCACGCCGAGCGCCGCGATCACCATGGTGGCGACCGTGCCGGCGAAGAACGAGCCGATGGCGGCGACGCCCAACGCGATGCCGGCGCGGCCGTTTCGCGCCATCTGATGACCGTCGAGCGTGGTGACGACAGACGTCGCCTCGCCGGGAATATTCACCAGGATCGCCGTGGTCGAGCCGCCGTATTGCGCGCCGTAATAAATGCCGGCCAGCATAATCAAGGCGCCGGTCGGATCGACCTGGAAGGTCAGCGGCAGCAGGATCGCGATCGTCGCGATCGGGCCGACACCGGGCAGAATGCCGACCAGGGTGCCGATGAGGCAGCCGCCGAAGCAGAGCGCGATGTTCTGCAGCGACAGGGCGGTGGTGAACCCGAGTTCGAGATTGCCGAAGAAGGCTTCCATCATGCGCTCCTAATAGCCCAGCAGCCAGGGCGCGACGGGGATGGGCAAGCTCAACAGCACCTTGAACAGCAGCCAGCAGAACGTCGTCATCGCGACGCCGAAGATGACCGATTCGACGAAACGCGAATCGTGCGACGCGAAGCTGCCGAGAATGACGGTGGCGATGCCGGCGACGAACAAGCCCAACGGACGGATGGTCAGGCCGAAGACGATGGCCGCGCCGAGGATGAACAACGGTCCGCGAATACTCCAGCGCTCGAGCGCCGCGCCGTCTTTGATCAACGAGAACACGATGAGTGCGATGCCGCATATGCCGCAGAGGGTCGCCAAGACGCGCGGCATCATGCCGGGGCCGAGCGCCCGCACGGTGCCGACAGCGAGATCGCTGGTCTGCCAAAACACGACGGCGGCGAGGACGACGAGGAAGAGGCCCGCCGCAGTTTCTTGTGGGGCGCGGATTCGGATCATGCCGGCTCTCCCCGTCCTTTACGGTCTTTCACCATCCCCCGGGATCCTTGACGCATCACGCTCTCCGTACTGCTCAGATCGTTTCTTCTATTACGATTGTATGGGGGCATTGGACGAATGCACGTAAAAATCTGTAACGATTGCCGCTTTTCGCCCGAATGAATCGTCCAAGACTATCAAAGGATTGCCCATCCCGATGAAGGGCCGGTCGCCGGACGCCACTTTGCCCATGGATGCGTCATTGCTGCAAAGCAGCATAGATTTAGCCCTGAGGACTATTTACGCATGAAGAGCACGGGCATTTCGACGGCACCCGGCAAGGTCATGACGCCGGTATGATCGGCGCGATAGCCGCTACTCAAGTAAAGCGGCACGGCATTGAGATAAGCGCGCAGGAAGAAACGCCGATGACCGGCGGCGCGAGCCGCCGCTTCGGTCTGCGCGAGCAAGTGGCGGCCCAGGCCGCGGCGCGCAACCGCCGGCGCGACGAACAATTTGCGAATGCGCGCCGTTTGCGGTTCGTCAGGGAGCGCAATCCATCCCACCGTGGCGACGATTGCGCCGCCCGGCGATTCGGCGAGCATCACATGGCTACGGGCCAAATCGTCGGCGTAGGCCAGGTCGGCGATCAAGGAGTCATGCGCGGCGATCTGTGACGGCGCATAATGGCCGAGCGCGAGAGCGGCAAATGAGTCGCGATGCAGCACGCGCACGGCAGCAAGATCGCCGCCCGCATAGGCGCGGAAGGTCAAATCGGGGAGATCGCGCGGGGTCATGCCCTTATTGCGCCAGAGTCGAAGGCCAACCGCAAGGCCGCGATGACGACAGCAGAGCTAAGGCTTGGCCGGCGCCGGGGCGGCCGCTAGGGGCGACGGGCCGAGGCGTTTTTCGATCTGCGCGATCTTGGCGAGGCGGCGGGCAGGCGTATCGCCGCGGCTGGCCAAATTGCGCCAATGCTTGACGCGCTCGACGAGTTTCTGCAGGCCGCTGGTCTTGACGATGAAATCGTCCCCGCCGGCCTTGAAGGCGGACAGCAGGATGTCGACCGTGTCGGACGCGGTGAGAAAGAGAATCGGCGCGCGCTCGCCGATCAATTTGCGGAAGCGATGACAGGCCTCGATGCCGTCGACATCGGGCATCATGATGTCGAGCAAGATCACGCTCGGCATATTGGCCAGGAGGAATTGCTCAGCTTCTTTGGCGTTCGGCATCGCGATGACGCTGAAGCCTTCGGCCTGAAGCACGTCGCCATAGAGGCGACTCTGCACCGGGTTGTCATCGACGAGAAGAATTAAGCCCTGGGCGACGGCCGCCATCTCTGCCCCCGATCAAACAAAGGAGCAGACTAAGCGCTTCTCATTGCCAATTGGTTAAAAACCTGTCCGAAAGGATAGGACCGGCGCCCCGTCAGGCGTCAGGACAGGCGCGGCGGCGGGTCGCCCGGCCCCTCGGAATCGGCATCCTCGGCCGGCTCGGCGACGGGTGCGAAGGCCCGCTCCTCGCCTTCCGCCGCGACGTCGGCATGGTCGGCCACCGGCGTTTCCGTCAGCTGGCGGCGATAGGAGCGCAAGGCCATCGGGATCGTCGCCAGATAGACCAGGATGATGCCGCTCATCGTCGCCCAAGGGGCTGTGGCGACGAGCGCGGCGAGCAAGCCGACGGCGAGCAGCGCCGGCATCACCCACCGATGCGGAATGCGCATCACCTTGAAGGAATAGGTCGGTAGCCGGCTGATCATCAAGGCGCCGACGCCGACCAGCACCACGGCATTGAGCAGCGGCTGGGCGAAGACAGTCGGGCCGAACTCGAAACTCAACATCATCGGCAACAGCGCCACGCCGGCGCCCGACGGCGCCGCCATGCCGGTGAAATAGTTGCCGGCCCAAGGCGGCAGATCGGACATGCCGATGCGCGTATTGAAGCGCGCCAGACGCAGCGCGGCGCAAACCGCATAGAGCAGCGCCAGCACCCAGCCCGCGCCGCCCAGCGTATTCAGCGACCATAGATAGACGAGAATGCCCGGCGCCACGCCGAAGCAGAGAAAGTCCGACAGCGAATCGAGCTCGGCGCCGAATTTAGTGGTGCCGCCGAGCTTGCGGGCGACGCGGCCGTCGAGCGAATCGAGCACGGCGGCGGCGATCACCGCGGCAACCGCCAATTCCCAGCGCTGCTGGAAGCCGTAGCGGATGGCGGTCAGGCCGGCGCAAAGCGCCAGCACCGTCAGCACATTGGGCAGCAGTTGATGGAACGGCAGTTCGCGTATGCGGCGGCGCGTGCGGATCATGACGCGGCCTACAGCGCGACGCTGGGGAGATGGGCGATCACGCTCTCGCCGCCCGCCACATGGTCGCCGACCTGCACGGCGACGACGCTGCCTTCCGGCAGATAGACGTCGGTGCGGCTGCCGAAGCGGATCAGCCCGAAGCGCTCGCCGCCGACGATCTCCTGGCCGTCGGTCAGGTCGCAAATGATGCGCCGCGCGATCAGACCGGCGATCTGCACGAAGACGATCTCATGGCCGTCGTGCGTCGTCATGCGCACAGACTGGCGTTCGTTGTCTACGCTCGCCTTGTCGAACGAGGCGTTGAAGAACTTGCCGGGTCGGTAATGCAAGCCGGTGACGCGGCCAGTGGCCGGCACGCGATTCACATGCACGTTGAAGACATTGAGAAAGATGCTGACACGCGTCAGCTCCGCCGGACCCATGCCGAGTTCCGGCGGCGGCGCGGCGCGCACGATCATCTGAATGCGGCCATCGGCCGGACTGATGACGGCGGACGGATCGGCCGGCGGGGTGCGCTCGGGATCGCGAAAGAACCAGATGCACCAAGCGGTGAGGACCAGCCCGATGACGCCAAGCGCGGGCGAGAACAGCGCGAGCACAAGGCTGACCACCGCGAACAGCGCGACGAAGGGCCAACCGGCGGGATGCACCGGGATTAGGGGAATGCTGGGAGGCGTTGCGGTCGGAGGAGTGGACAAGGTCATCGATCCAATCTGGGTACACGAAAGAGAACGTTCCCAGCGGCATGACGTGCCGCGAGAAGGACGAAAGCTCGGAATTAATTGGCAGCGGGGAGCGCGAAGACCTGCCCCGGATAGATCAGATCCGGATCGCGGATCTGCGATTTGTTCGCCTCGAAGATCAATGCGTAGCGCGTGCCCTCGCCATAGGTGCGCCGCGCTAGCCGCCACAGGCTATTGCCGGGCTGCACGATCACGGCGGTGCCCGCCGTCTGGCCTTCGGTCGGCGGGGCGCGATTAAAGGCATATTCGGCGCGATCGATCACCTTACCGGCCTCATCGAGCCGGTCGACGCGCAATTTGTGATCGCCGGGCGCCAGCAGTTGCGGCAGGGCCAGGCGCCATTCGTTCTTGGCGTCCGCCGCGGTCGAACCGGCTAAGGCATCGTCGAGATAGATATTGAGCTTGGCGCCGGCCGGGGCGTTGCCGCTGACGGTGGCGCGGCCCTTCTCGTCATAGTCGATGATGTCGATGGTCAGGCCGCGGGTGCCGCGGCCATCTCCGCCCGAGAAGGGCGATTGCAGCAGGCGGCTCGCACCCTGCCCGTTGCCCGGCACGCGGAGCGCGAGAACGCCCGTCGCGCCCTCACCGTTCTCCGGCACCACCAGCACGACGTCGGAATCGGAGCGCAATTCTTCGCCCTCCGGCAGTTTGGCGATCAGACTGAGCGTACGCGAGCCCGGCGGCAGCGGTTTCTCCGGCACAAGGACCCATTCGCCGCGCTTGTCGGCCTGGACCTTGCCGACGACCGTCTCGCCGTCCATCACGGTCACTTCTGCGCCCGGCTCGGCGCGGCCGGCGATCA
>CAMAVH010000017.1 GCA_945861615.1 Rhizobium sp. Q54
ACTTCCACCTTGGCGACGCCGCGCAAGCCGGAGAGGCGGGCGGGGATCACCTTGGTGTCGTTGACGACGACGATGTCGCCGGGCGCCAGCAGATCGGGCAGGTCGCGCACGATATGGTCGGCAAGCTGTTCGCCGATTTCCAGCAGGCGCGCCGCTTCGCGCGGCTCAGCCGGATGGGTGGCGATCAGGTCGCGCGGCAGTTCGAAATCGAAGTCGGAAACTTTCATGGGCCGGGTTCTATCACGCCGCCCATTCGGCGCGCACGGCCTCATCGGCTTCGCCGGCATGGGCGGCGGCCAGGACGGCGAAGTCATGGGCGGGCAGCAGCCGCTTGAGCGCCCAGGCGGCCATGGCGCGCACCAGCGGCGAGTCGTCTCCGGCCAAGGCCTGCGCCACGGGGCTCAGCGCCACATCGCCGCTATTGCCGATGGCGATCAGCACGTTGCGCACGAAGCGGTCGCGGCCGATGCGCTTGATCGGCGAGCCGGAGAACACCTGGCGGAAGCCTGCGTCGTCGAGCGCTGCGAGTTCGGCAAGCTTCGGCGCCGTCAGTTCGACGCGCGGCAGGAAGGCGTAATCGGCGGTGCGCACGGCATATTTGTTCCACGGGCAGGCGGCCAGGCAATCGTCGCAGCCATAGATGCGGTTGCCCATGGGCGCGCGAAATTCTGCCGGGATATGGCTCTTGTTCTCGATGGTGAGATAAGAGATGCAGCGGCGGGCGTCGATCTGGTGGGGCGCCGGGAAGGCGGCGGTCGGGCAGGCGTCGAGGCAGTCGCGGCAGGTCCCGCAGTGATCGGTCTCGGCCGCGTCGGGGGCAAGGTCGAGGTCGGTGAAGATCTCGCCGAGAAACAGCCAGGAGCCGAAGTCGCGCGACACCAGATTGGTGTGCTTGCCCTGCCAGCCGAGCCCGCCGGCCTGCGCCAGCGGCTTTTCCATCACCGGTGCGGTGTCGACGAACAGTTTCACCTGGCAATCGAAGGTCTCGGCCATCCAGCGCGCCAGCTGGCGCAGGCGCTTCTTGGCCTCGTCGTGATAATCGCGGTTGCGGGCATAGACCGAGACGGCGCCGCGGTCCTTTTGCGCCAGCAGGGCGCGGGGATCGGACGGCGGGCCGTAATTCATCGCCAGCACCACGGCGCTTTTTGCCGCCGGCCAGAGACCCTGGGGGGTCGCGCGTTCCTTGGCACGGGCGGCCAGCCAGTCCATGTCGCCGTGGAAGCCTTGGGCGAGAAATCCCATCAGCCCATCGGCCGCCGCCTCGCCCATGTCGGCGGGGGCGATGCCGGCGGCGCTGAAGCCGAGCGCGCGGGCGCGCGCCAGGATCGCCGTCTTGGGGTCGGCGTCCTGAAACGATGGGGCGGCCTTGCTGCGTGGAGCGAGGGGCACGGGCGAACCTGACAGGAAAATGAAGGCCTTACCTATCGCCGGGGCAAGGGCGGCGCAAGCCGCGGCCATTTCTGGGCCGGTCCCATGCGCGCATGGAATGGCTTACAGGGTTGATTTTGCAGGCTTTTGAACCCTTAGGGTTCGATATATTCCATGGTGCGGCGAGAGCGCCTCCTATATGCTGAAGGGCCAGGGAGAACGCGGAAACCGCCAATGCCGATCATGCCGGATGCCGATGTCACGCCGACCGCCTCGGGATTGGATATTCCCGATCCGCTCGAATTTTTGCCGCAGCACAGCCTCGGCTACCTGCTGCGCGACACTTATCGGGCTTTTTCCAAAATTCTTCAGGCGCGCATCTCGCCCCATGGCGTCACCATCGGCCAATGGTATTTCCTGCGCGTGCTGTGGGAGGAGGACGGCCTGACCCAGCGCGAGCTGAGCCAGCGCGTCGGCATGATGGAGCCGACCACCGTCACCGCCCTCAACGGCATGGAGAAGCGCGGCTATGTCCGGCGCGTGCGCAACGCGACCGACCGCCGCAAGGTCAATATCTTCCTCACGGAGAAGGGGCGCGCGCTCCGGACGCGCCTGCTGCCCCACGCCGCCGAGGTCAACCGGGTCGCCGCGCGCGCCCTCACGCCGGCCGATATCGAAAAGCTGCGCACGATTTTGAGCGCCATGAAGGGCAGCCTGGATACCGAATCCATTTAACGTTTATGCGAGAACCGCGCCGACCGGTCGAAGCCGGCGCGGGCAGGGAGAAATCATATGAATACGGCCATTAAGCCGTCGAACCGCGCCGCCAGCCTCGAGCCGCTCAAGGAGCAGCTCGCCGCCGTCACGCGCATTTTGAACCGCGAAGCTATTCTCAGCTATTCCGGCCATGTCGCCGCCCGCGTGCCGGGCCAGGATGCCTTGATGATTCACGGCATCAACGACAGCCGCGCCAAGGTGACGCCCGAGCAGATGGGCATCGTCGATTTCGACGGCAACATCCTCGAAGGACCGAAGGGCTATAAGCCGCCGCTGGAAACCGTCATCCATGCCGAGATCATGCGCGCGCGCCCGGACGTCAATGCCACCGTGCATATCCATTCCGACGTTTGCGCCACCTTCACCATCGTCGACGACGTCGAGCTGGCGCTGCTCAAGGGCCATTCGGTGCGCTGGCGGAGCGGCATCCCGACCCATCCCGATCCGAGCCATATCAAGTCGCGCGAGCAGGGCGAAGCCCTCGCCAAAACGCTCGGCAAGCATAACGGCGCGCTGATCCGCGCCCACGGCGGCGTCATCGTCGCCGAGAGCGTGCCGTCGCTGCTGATCGACGCCGTGCATTTCGACGAGAACGCCAAGGCCTGCCTGCAGGCTTTGTCGATCGGCAAGCTCAAGCCGCTGACCGAGAAGGAACTCGACGCGCTCGGCGGCAACAACAATCGTGCCCAACATGTTTATAAACTCTGGTCCTATTACGTCGGCAAGGCGCAGGAGAGCGGCGTCGTGCCCGCCGAATGGACCGGCCTGGCTCAGGAGGCCGTGTATTAAATGGCGACCGCAATCGATCTTTCGAAGAGCAATTCCGGCGAGCTGCTGCGCACGCAGCTGGCCACCGCGACCCGCATCATGAATATGGAGAACGTGCTGGAATATAGCGGCCATATCTCGGTCCGCGTGCCCGGCAAGAACGCCCTGTATATCCAGCAGCGCACCGAAAGCCGCGCCGAGGTTTCCCCGGAAAGCGTGCTGATGGTCGATTTCGACTGCAACGTGATCGAAGGCAAGGGCAAGCCGCCGAGCGAGACGGTGATCCACTGCGAAATCCTCAAGTCTCGTCCCGAGGTCAATGCCGTCATCCACAACCACATGGAGCTGGCGATCGCCTTCACCATGATGAAGGGCGTGACCATGCTGCCGATGCGCAGCCGCGCGGCGCGCTGGGCGAGCGGGATTCCGCTGCACAACGATCCCAGCCATATCAAGCGGCTCGAGCAGGGCCAGGCGCTGGCCAAGACGCTCGGCCAGCACAACGCCGCGCTGATGCGCACCCATGGCATGGTGCTGGTGGCGGAAAGCCTGCCGGCGCTCACCGCCGATACGATCCACTTCGAAGAGAACGCCCGCGCCATGATGGAAGTGCTGCAGGCGGGCAAGGAGCCGATTCCGCTCAGCGAAGAGGACATGGTGCAGATCAACCGCAACGAAGATCGCGACCATCACGTCCGCAAGCTGTGGAACTACTACGTGAACAAGGCCAAGAAGGGCGGCAATATGCCGACCGCTTGGGACATCGAATACTAAGAGCCGTTTGAGGCCGGATCCCGACCGCAGAGTCGGGGCCGGCCATCTTTCCAAGGGCGACGCGAGGCCGGCGTCGTTTCGCACATAACAATGGCCGGTCTGGGAGCGTGCTAATTGCGGTCGCGGCAATCAATTGCCGTCTTTCGTCCGCGCTCTCCCAGGCGTCGAGGAAATGCCCGTCGACTGCCTAACCGACAGCCACCTGGGAGACTCACAATGCCTTCGTTACGCCTCGCCGTCTTTGCCGCGCCGCTTGCCTTGGCGCTGGCCTCCGCCGCTTCGGCGCAATCTCCGGAACAATTCTTCAAAGGCCGCTCCGTCGACATGATCATCGGCGCCGCCCCTGGCGGCGGCTACGACGTCTATGCCCGCGTGATCGCCCGTCATATCGGCAATCACATTCCCGGCAATCCCTCCGTCGTGTCGAAGAACATGCCGGGCGCCGGCAGCAACAAGGCGGCGCAGTTCATCTATGCCGTCGCGCCGAAAGACGGCACCGTCATCGGCGCGATCTTCGGCGGCGGCATCACTCAGCCGCTGCTCGGCGACGCCAAGGCGATCCAGCACGACCCGACCAAGTTCATCTATCTGGGCAGCGCGAATCGCGAGGTATCGCTCTGCATCGCGCGCGCCGATGCGGCGAAATCCTTCGATGCCGTGATGACGAAGCCGATCACCCTCGGCGCGTCGGCTGCGGGGGGCACCAGCCGCGATTTTCCCGCCGCCCTTTCCAACGTGCTCGGCGCCAAGTTCAACATCGTCAGCGGCTATCCCGGCACCAAGGAGATCGGCCTCGCCGTCGAGCGCAACGAGGTGCAGGGCTTCTGCGGCTATTTCCTCTCCAGCCTGATGACGCAGAATCCCAGCTGGCTGACCGACCCGAATATGACGATCCTGGTGCAGGAGGTCAGCAGCGGCCAGGGCAGCCCGATCCTAAACAAGCGCGGCGTGCCGATCGCCGCCGACCTCGCCAAAACGCCGGAAGATCGCCAGGTGCTGGAATTGATCTTCGATCAGCTCGTGTTCGGTCGGCCTTACGTGCTACCGCCCGGCTTGCCAAGCGACCGCGTCGCGGCGCTGCGCAAAGCCTTCCTCGACACGCTCAAGGATCCGGCGCTGCTGGAAGATGCCAAGAAGTCGCGCATCGATATCGACGCGGTGTCGGGCGAGGAAGTGCAGGCGCTGGTGGCCAAAATGTTCGCCACGCCGCAAGCTATCGTGCAACGCGCCCGTGAAGCGCAGGTTCCCAAGAAGTGAGGCTCACCGGCGCGGGGAAATCCCGCGCCGTTTCGAACGCGGCGAGTCGGGAATAACCTGGCCGTCAACAGGGAGATCGAATCATGCAGACCAAGCCTATCCTTTGCGTTCTGGCCGGCGCGGCCCTCGCGCTTGTCGGGACCTCCGCCCAGGCCCAGGACGCGGCGCAATTCTATGCCGGCCGCACTATGGACATGGTGATCGGCGCCGGCCCTGGCGGCGGCTTCGACATTTATGCCCGCCTATTCTCCAAACATATGGGCAACCATATTCCCGGCAAGCCGACCCTGGTGTCGAAGAATTTGCCGGGCGCCGGCAGCAATAAGACGGCGCAGTTCATCTATGCCCAGGCGCCAAAGGACGGCTCGACCATCGGCGCAGTGTTCCCTGGCGCGATCGTCCAACCGCTGCTCGGCGATCCCAAGGCCGTGCAGCACGATTCGACCAAACTGATCTATCTCGGCAGCGCCAATAACGAAGTCGCCATCACGGTGATCCGTGCCGACGCGCCGGTGAAGGCTTTCAAAGACTTGTTCTCCAAGGAAATGATCTCGGCGGCGAGCCAGGCCGGCGGTTCCAGCCGCGATTTTCCTTCTGTGTTGAACAACGTGTTGGGCACCAAGATCGACCTGGTGAGCGGCTATCCGGGCACCAAGGAAATGACGCTCGCCATCGAGCGTAACGAGGTGCAGGGCACCGGCGGCTATCTCTGGTCCAGCCTCAAGACGCAGAACCCCGAATGGCTCGACCCCGCCAAGATGCGGATTCTCGTGCAGGAGGCCATCAAGGGGAACGCCGAGTTGACCAAGAGGGGCGTGCCGGTGGCGATGGATTTCGCCAAAACGGCGGAGGACAAGCAGGTGCTGGAATTGTTCTACGGCCAGCTCATGTTTGGCCGGCCCTATATCCTGCCGCCCGGGACGCCGAGCGACCGGGTGAAGACGTTGCGCGCCGCCTTCACGGCGACGGCCAAGGACAAGGCCTTCCTGCAAGACGCCGCCAAAGCTCGCCTGGAGGTCGATCCGGTTTCCGGCGAAGAGGTCCAAGCCTTGGTGAACAAGATGTTCGGCGCGCCGCAAAACATCATCGCCCGCGCCAAGGAGGCGATGGCTTACAAGAAACCCTAGCCTTTAGGCGGTTAGACCCGTGAAAAAGCGCCTCTTGTGAAAAGACCGCCGGCCCCCATATGCTGGGGCGTGTTCAATCAGCGAAAGGAGGTGATCTCGTGTCTCATTGTGAATGGCTGAAGTCTGCCGAGGCTCGGATCGTCGCCGGTGCGGAGCTTGCTATCGCCTAACGACGCTGGGCCTTCGGCTTAGGCCGAGGCCAGACAACAATGGAAAGGCCGCCTCGTGAGAGGCGGCCTTTCTTGTATTGGCGTTAGAACTATTGGCGTTAGACGGGCCGGCCGCTCAGGTCTGATGCAGCAGGCCGTATTTGCCGCGATAGTAAAGCAGCGGCGCATTTTCGATGACGCGCGTCGATTGCGCCTCGCCGATGACGATCTCATGGTCGCCGGCGGTGAAATGCTGCGCCACCTTCAGTTCCGCCACGGCGAGCGCGCCGCGGATCAGCGGCACGTCCAGCAGACCCATGTCGTATTCGACCTTGGAAAACCGATCCTCGCCCTTGGTGGCGAAGATGGTGGAAACCTTGTCCTGGTCCCAGGCGAGGATGTTGATGGCGAAGACGCCCGAATCGAGCAGCGGCTTGAGCGTTGCCGCCTTCTGGTCGACGCAGATCAGGAACAGGGGCGGCGTGAGCGAGACGCAGCTCACCGCATTCATGGTCAGCCCGCACAGCGTGCCGTTGGGATCGCGCGTGGTGATCACGGTCACGCCGGTGGCGAAATGGCCGGCGAACAGGCGAAGGTCGGCAGCTTCGACCATGTCATCAGCCCTTCAGGAACGCGATGACGCGCCGGTTGAACTCATCGGCGCATTCGATGTTGCCCATATGGCCGGCCCTTTCGAACACATGCAATGCGGCACCGGGAATGCCGCCCGCCAGCTTGTCGGCATAGCCGGGCGCGCGCAAGGGGTCGAGTTTACCTGCCATGATCAGCACGGGAACCTTGATGGCCCCGTAGGAGATGCTGTCGCGCTCGCGTGGGCCGGAGGCGGCGCGGAACGGCGCCTTGAAGCGCGCCGCCTGGGTCGCTTCCCAGCCGCCCGGCAGATTGGCGATCTCGTGCCGGCGCGAAATATAGTCCTCGTCGGCCGCCCATTTGGGATCGACGAACATCACCTCGACGATGCGCCGCATATGCTCGAGCGTACCGTCGTAAGTGTTGAGAATGTTGCGCGCCTCGTTGTTCGGCGCATCGCCGCCGCCCGAGCAGCAGACGGCCTTGACGATCGGCCAATCGGGCTTGGGCCGCGCCGCGACGGTCAGCGTCAGACCGCCCGACATGGAACTGCCGATGACATGGCAGCGCGTCACGCCCATCGCCTCGAGGAAGCGGCGGATATGGGCGATGCGGCGGTCGAACTGGCCATTAAAATCGAAGATTTTATCCGTCAGCCCGAAGCCGAGATGGTCCGGGGCGAGCACGTGGAAATGCTCGCCCAGGGCCGCCAGGTTGAACTCCCAGGAGAATTCGGCGCAGCCGCCGAACTCGGCGGAATGCAACAGCAGAACCGTTTCGGGCTTGCCTTTGCCGGCCTCGAAATAATGCGTCCGCACGCCGTCGATGACGACGTAATTGCCTTCCCGCATTGTATTCAAGCAGCCTTGGCGTGGCGGATCGGCTTGGTGCGCGGCAGGTCCTTGAGCTGCGGCGCCACTTCCTTGGCGAACAGCGTCATGCTGCTGACCGTGCGCTCATGGCTGAGGAAGCCGGCCTGCTGCATCATCAAGAGATGGTCGAAGCCGCCGACCTTTTCGTAGAAGCGCTTGATCTGCTGGGCGACCGAGTCGGGCTTGCCGTAGATCAGCACGCCCTGCTCGCGCAAATATTCGAGGCCCTGGGTGCGGACCGCGTCGGTGCGGCCCGAATAGGTGCCTTGCAGCGCCTTGACGTTGAAGGCCACCGGCACGTAGCCCGGCGGGTTGCGGAACTGCGGCTCGGTCTTGGCGCTGAGGTACCAGGTCAATTCCTTGGCGCCCTTTTCGGCCTCTTCGTCCGTCTCCGCCGTGTAGACGAGCGGCATGTAGGCGAGGCCGCCGCCGCCCGGCAGGCCATGCTCGACGAAGCTGGCGCGATAGGTGTCGAACATGTCCTTCACCTTGTCGTAGGGCTGCAGGAACATGGCGAAGATATAGCCGCGCTCGCCGACTTTGCTGATGGCGCCCTTGTCGCTCGATCCGGTGATCCAGATCTGCGGGTGCGGCGTCTGGTAGGGGCGCGGCCATAGGTTGACCTGGCGTTTGTGCCAGAACTTGCCTTCGAAGTTGAACGGGCCGTCGTGGGTCGTCCAGGCCTTGACGATCAAATCGATGCCTTCCCACAGGCGTTCGACCGTCTGCGTCGGATTGGAGTTCGCCGCGAACGTCTCGTAGGGCACGCCTCGCACGAAGCCGGTGTCCAAGCGCCCGCGCGAGATGCAATCGATCATCGCCATTTCTTCGGCGATGCGCAGCGGATTGGCGCGGTTGGCGACGGGGTTGCCGAGAATGCAGATGCGCGCCTTGCTGGTCTGGCGCGCCAGGATCGCCGCCGACAGCGGCGCACAGACATCCATGCAGGTGGCGGTCTGGTGATGCTCGTTGAGCATGATGTTGAGGCCTAGATCGTCGGCCAGCAGATGCTCGTCGAGGTAGCGATTGTAAAGGTCGGCGCCGATCTTGGGATCGAAATGCTTGCTCGGCAGGTTGACGCGCATCGAGGTGATGGTGTCGAGGTCCGGCAGATGCGGGTAGGGCATCTCGGTGAAGTGCCAGAAATACATTGTGCGCTCCTTGTTCGAAGATGTTTTGCGCGGCGCGTCTTTTAAAAATCGCAACCGGAGTTGCGGATTGGCGCCAGCCTATGGGTTAGATGAATCCCTTCACGGCTTTCAGAAAGGCTTCAGGCTGTTCGAGTTGCGGGTAGTGGCCGGCCTTGGCGATGGTGACGAACTTGGCGCCCTTGACCAGTTTGCTGTAGGCCTTGCCATAACTCGGTTTGACGACGCCGTCTTCCTTGCCCCAGACGAACATCGTCGGCACCTGCACGCGGTTGAGGCGATGCTTGAGCTTGGGGTTGTGCATGTAAGGTTCCCAGCAGAAGCGGGCAGTCGTCTCGCTGTTGCGCGCGACGATGGAGAGTTTGTCCTCGGACATCGACGGGAAATCGCGCTTGCCCTTTTCCGGGTCCGCCCATTTGAGCTTCGCGAGCTTGGCGGGGTGGGTGCACCAGATGTCTTCGATGTCGCGGTCGAACGGCCCGCCGATCTTGACGCCGTAAGGATCGGCCAGCAGCAGCTTGGCGATGCGCGAATCGTCCTTGGTCGCCATCTCAAGGGCGATCCAGCCGCCGAGCGAGCAGCCGACGACTGTGACCTTCTTGAGATCGAGCTTTTCCAGCAGGTCGAGATAGATGTAAGCGATGTCATCCATGTTGGTGATCCAATCGGCGCGATTGGACCGGCCGTAACCCGGCGGCGACGGGATGATCACTTCATATTTGCGCGCCAGCTCGTCGACGAAGGGCGCTTCGGCTTCCAGCGCCTCTTCGCCATAGAGCAGCAGCAGCGGCTTGCCTTTGCCGCGCCGCTCGACCTCGATCTTGCTGTCGCCGAGCGTGACGAATTTCTTGGAAGATTTGATTTTGCTGACTGTCGCCATTCCCGGACTGACCTTTCGCGTGTGAAGCGCTTCCGGTTCTTGGCCCGCGTCTTGAGTTGACGCCGATGGTCCCCGTCGGCTCCGGCGTTGCGCCGAACCCTGCGAACGATCCCATGTGCGGGAGAACTCAGGCGGGAATGGGTCCAATAACCTTAGTTTTTTTACGGGGTCGGCGCGGCAAAGGCAAGCCGCTGTGCGCGCATCATTTTCGAGACGGCGGATTTCGCAGACCGAAGAGCCTGGCGTTTTATTATTTCACTTTAAGTGTCCGTCTCGCGCGTGATGGCCACTTGCGCGACTCGGCTATTCGCCGCAGTCAGCGCACAGGCGGTTAGTTCACAGGCGGTCAGCTTCACAGGCGTCAGCTTGCCCATGCGCGGCAGGTTAGGCCGGCCCATTGGCTGGGTTGCGGCGCGGCGATAGCGTCCGCGGCAATGGCGAGAGCGGCAACGCCGCGAAAGCGATGCCGCTAGGCCATGACGCCGTTCGTTATTGAAAGCCCTATTCCAGCGACTTCTGGCCGACCAGGGTGATGCCGTAGCCGTCGAGTCCGACGACGGTGCGCTTGGTGTTCGACAGGAGAACGATGTTCTTCACGCCGAGATCGGTGAGGATCTGCGCGCCGATGCCGTATTGGCGCAATTCGGCGATCGGCTTTTTCAGCGCCTGGCCGTCGCGCTCTTTGAGGAAGCGCGACAGGCTGGTGATCGTCGGCTCGCGGATGATGACGATAGCGCCGCGGCCCTTTTCGCCGATCATCTTCATGGCGGTCTCAAGCTCGCCGCCGCGGGCGCGCGATTCGCCGGCGAAGAACTGGCCGACCGTCATGTCGCCGAGCGCGTCGGCCACCATGTTCATTTGATGCATGCGCACATAGACCGGCTCCTCGCCGGTCACGTCGCCTTTCACCAGGGCGACATGCTCGGCATATTCGACCTTGTTGGCGTAAACGATCAACTTGAACTCGCCGCCGAACCGGCTGTTGATCTTGCTCTCGTGGATGCGCTCGATGACGCGCTCGTTGCGCCGGCGATAGGCGATCAGGTCGGCGATGCTGGCGACCTTCAGGCCGTGGACTTGCGCGAACTTCACCAGGTCCGGCAAGCGGGCCATGGTGCCGTCGTCATTCATGATCTCGCAGATCACGCCGGCCGGGTTGAGCCCGGCCATGCGCGCGACGTCGACCGCCGCTTCGGTATGGCCGGCGCGCACCAGCACGCCGCCGTCCTGGGCGATCAGCGGGAAGATGTGGCCCGGCGTGACGATGTCGCCGCGGCCCTTCTTGGGGTCGATGGCGACGGCGATGGTCTGGGCGCGGTCGGCGGCCGAGATGCCGGTGGTGACGCCGTCGCGCGCCTCGATGGACACGGTGAAGGCCGTCTGATGTCGTGCCTCATTTTTGGGCGACATCAGCGACAGGCCGAGCTGCTCGACGCGCTCGCGCGGCAAGGTCAGGCAGATCAGGCCGCGGCCATGTTTGGCCATGAAATTGACGGCGGCGGCGTCGGCCTTCTCGGCCGGCATGACGAGGTCGCCCTCGTTCTCGCGGCCCTCGTCATCCACCAGGATGAACATACGGCCCTGGCGGGCATCTTCGATGACGTCCTCGATCGACGACAGAAATTCGCTATAGGGGCCTGACACGCGACGACCTTTCGGACTTGGCCGGGCGGGGCCCGGCGAGGGGCGCAAGTTATCCCGCTCACGGGGCCGGTTCAAGGCCCCGTCCGGGCGCCGCCGCGCTGCGCCATGAGCCGCGGCATGCGAGAAAGCCCCATAATTTATACGGATTGTGCCGATTACCGGGACGCATATGTGCCCGGCGTTCAATTGACGGGGGTAGGGGGCGATGATACCTAGGATGCCGGTCGCGCCAGCCTGCAAGCCCAAACGAGCGCGATCCAATGAAAACGATACGAACGAATCCGGTTTACGGATGCCTCAAAACAGGATGAGGGTTTCACAGATGAAAGCTCACAAGCTTTCGGCGTTCGTCGCCGTTGGCCTTTTGGTATATTCGCTCGTCGGCACGGCACAGGCGCAAAGCCCGGCCGAATTTTATGCCGGCAAGCGCATCAACGTCGTGATCGGCTACGGCGCCGGCGGCGGTTATGACCAATATGCCCGCGTCTTCGCCCGCCACATGGGGGACTATATCCCCGGCAAGCCGACGCTGGTGCCGCAGGGCATGCCGGGCGCCGGGAGCCGCAAAGCGGCCAACTGGCTTTATAACGTCGCGCCGAAGGACGGCACGACCCTCGCGATGCTCGGTCAGAACACGGCGACCGACCAGGCGCTGAAGGCCGAAGGCGTCCAGTTCGACGTCCGCAAATTCTTCTGGATCGGCAATATGGTGGTGGTGAACAACACCCTCGCCGTGTGGCACACCTCCGGCGTCAAGACGATCGAAGAGGCGACCAAGAAGGCGTTGAGCATCGGCGGCACCGGCGCGGCATCGCCGTCGGTCATCTATCCTCAGGTCGCTAACAACCTGCTCGGTACCAAGTTCAAGATCATCTCCGGCTATCCGGGTGGCGGCGACGTCAACCTTGCCATGGAGCGCGGCGAATTGGACGGCCGCGGCAGCAACAGCTGGGCGTCGTGGAAGTCGACCAAGGCCGATTGGCTGAAGGAAAAGAAGGTTAATATCCTTTTCCAGGTCGGCCCGAAACGCGAAGAGGACCTGCCGGACGTGCCCTTGCTGACGGAGCTGGCCAAGACTCCCGAGCAGAAGAGGGTTTTCGAGGTGCTGTCAGCCGACGTTTCGGTCGGACGTCCGTTCCTGACGACGCCAGGCGTGCCGGCGGATCGCGTCGCTGCGCTGCGCAAGGCGTTCGACGATACGATTAAGGGCAAGCCTTTCCTTGCCGACGCCGAAAAACTGAAAATGGACATTGCGCCGATGAGCGGCGTCGAGTTGCAGAAGCTGGTGTCCAATACGGTCGAGATGCCGGATTCGATCATCGCCCTGGTCAAGGAAGCGATCGAGATTAAAGACGTGCAAGAATTGCCGGCTCAAAAGACCGGCAAATAAGGATCGACCGCGGGTGGCGGCTGTCAGCCGGGCGCCGACCGCGGGTGCCGACGTAAATCGTTCAATTCGAGGAAAATTATGAAAAAACCGACTGCGAAAGCTCCGCCGAAGGCCATTGAGACCGGCGTCGATAAGCCCGTTGGCCTGAAGGGTAAGAGCAACAAGCCGGCCTGGGCGTCCGACGCCATCGCCGACGTTCTGCGCTCGCTCGGATTCCAATATTGCTTCTTGAACCCCGGTTCGAGCTATCGCGGCCTCCACGATTCTTTCGTGAACTACCTCGGCAACCGCGAGCCGTTGGCTGTTCTCTGCAACCATGAAGACATCGCCGTCGCCATGGGCCATGGCTACGCCAATGCCACGGGTGGCGCTTCGCTCGTCGCTTTGCACGATCTCGTCGGCTTGATGCACGGCGTGATGGGCGTCTATGACGCTTACGCCGCTCACGCGCCGGTCGTCATCATCGGCGGTTCCGGCCCGGCCGACCCGTCGCTGCGCCGAGCCATCGACTATATCCATTCGGCCAACGTGCAGGGCGAACTGATCCGCCCCTTCGTCAAGTGGGACGATGAGGCCGTGACGGCGCAGGGCATCTGCGATTCCATCGTGCGCGCCCACAAGATCGCCACCACCGGCCCGCGCGGCCCGGTCTATGTCGCCATCGACGCCGGCGTGCAGGAGCAGAAGCTCGACAAGCCGCTCGAGATGCCCGACGTGACGGCGTCCTACAACCAGGCGCCGCCGCCAGCGGCCATCTCGAAGGATGCGCTCGACGAAGCCGTCGATGTTCTGGTCAAGGCCAAGAACCCGGTCATCACCTGCGGCCGCGTCAGCATGAACCCGGCGATCACCGCGCCGCTGGTGCAACTCGTCGAAGCGCTCGGCGCGACGTTCCATGAAGACCGCAATTCGGTCAGCTTCCCGGCCAAGCATCCGCAGAACCTGACCGGCGACAAGGCCGTGATCAAGGAAGCGGACGTCGTGCTCTGCATCGACTCTTATGACGTCAGCACGATCGTCGATGCCTATTCGAGCCGCGTGCGCGGCATGAAGGGCGAAGGCGCGGCCGGCAAGAAGGTCATCGATCTTTCGCTCAACGATTATGCCCACCGCTCGTGGCAGCGTCTTGGCGGCATGGTTGCGCCGACGACGGTGCAGCTCCTCGCCGATCCGCTGGAAGGCGTCAAGCAGCTTGCCGCCGCGGTGAAGGCCCGTCTCGCCAAGGACAAGTCGGCCGGCAAGGGCATCGAGGCGCGCAAGGCCAAGATCGCCAAGCGCAAGGCCGAATTCCTCGCTAAACAAGAGGCGACCACCAAGAAGCGTTGGGCCGAAAGCCCGATGTCGCCGAATCGCTTCGTCTCGGACATCTGGACGGCGGTGAAGGGCAAGCCCTGGTTCCTGACCATCCGCAACCATCGCAATTGGCCGGAAGGCATTTGGGACTTCACCGGCGGCGGCCAGTATGTCGGCCATTCGGCCGGCGGCGGCGTCGGCCACGGTCCTGGCGCCATGGTCGGCGCGGCTTTCGCCGCACGCGACCGCGGCCAGTTCCCGATCGGCATCCTCGGCGACGGCGACTTCATGATGTCGTCGGGCGCCTTGTGGACGGCCGTGCATTACAAGGTGCCGTTGCTCGTCATCATCAACAACAACTGCTCGTGGTACAACGACGAGGAGCATCAGGGCGAAGTCGCGCATATGCGCAATCGTCCGCCGGAGAACGCCTGGATCGGCACCACGACCAACAATCCGGACGTCAACCATTGCGAACTGGCGCGCGGCTGGGGCTGTTGGGCGGAAGAGGCGGTGATCAATCCGGACGACTTCCTGCCGGCGCTCAAGCGCGCCGTCAAGCAAGTCGAAGCCGGCAAGGTCGCCGTCATCGACGCGCGCACGAAGCCGCGGTAAGCGCGCGGTCCGCATACCGAGCATAGCCGCGCTAAAATATGGGGCCCGGCCAAAGACAAAGGGGAAGCCACGGCTTCCCCTTTGTTGTTTCTGCGCTTGGCGTTTCGGCTAGATGCGGCCGAGATCCTCGATCGCGTCGAGCACCATGCCGGTGCCGGCGGCGATCAGCAGGATGTCGGCGGCGACGCGGACATATTTCGCCCCCTCGGGCGCGTTCAGGCGGATCGCCAAATCGCGCGGCAGCGCGTGATAGACGACGTCATGCGGCAAGGGACGGCCGCGCGACCATTTCTTCGCTTGGCCCGGCGGCTGGCAGCCGTTGTTTTTCTTGGCGAGGCCGGGCGGGCATTTGCCCTGGGCGATTTGCCCGCCGTAATATTCGCGCACGATGTTGCGCTGATCGCCGCCGATCTCGATGTTGATCGAGGCGCCCCCGCCGCCGCGCGGAGCTTGCCGACCCTTGCCTTGGTGGTCTGAGGCGAATGCGGGGCTGACGATAAGCCCGGCGAGAAGGGTGAATGCGGCGAGACGAAGCATGATGGGCACCTTTGAGTAGAACTGCAGCGCGCAATACGCCGCAGCCATTATAACGAACGGCGGCGGGAACCAAGGGTTCCAGCGGATTTTACGATAGCGGCGTTTCCAACCCGGCAGCCTGGCGTTACGATCAAAAAAGAGGTCCGCGACAGGCGTTAGGGGAGAGAGCCATGGATCGCCTGAAAGCGATGGAGACATTCGTGCGCGTGGTGAAGGAGGGCAGCTTCGCCGCAGCCGCCGACCAGATGGGCCTGTCGCGCGCCATCGTCACCAAGCATGTCATGCAGCTCGAAAAGCAGCTTGGCGCGCGTCTGATCAATCGCACGACGCGGCGCTTCAACGTCACCGAGATCGGCAAGGATTACGTCGCCTTCTGCCAACGCATGCTGGAGCAGATGAGCGAGCAGGACGCGCTGATCGAGCGCCTGCAGGAAGAGCCGCGCGGCGAGTTGAAGGTTTTGACGCCGAAGTCTTTTGGCAGCCTCTATCTCGGAAATATCGTCTCCGACTTCATGGCGCTCTATCCGGACATTCACGTGACGCTGATCCTCAGCGACACGTCGATGCGCTATCTCGATCTCATCGAAAATGGCTTCGATCTGGCGATACGGCTCACCGCGCATGTCGATTCGAGCCTGATGGCGCGGCGCATCGGCGCCTTGCGCTGGGTGCCCTGCGCCTCGCCGGACTATCTCATGCGCCATTCGGCGCCGAATAGCCCGGCCGATCTCGCGGACCATAATTGCCTGCTGCACACCAAGCATGCCGACGGCATTTGGCGCTTCGCCGGACAGGGCAAAGCGGCCGAAACGACGGTGAAGGTGCAGGGGCCGATCGCCACCAACAGCGTCATGGTGCTGCGCCAGGTGGCGCTCAACGGCAAGGGCATCGCGCTTCTGCCGACCTACTGCATCGGGCCAGACCTCGCCGACGGGAGTTTGCGGCAAGTGCTGCCCCAGCATGCGGGTCCGGATGAGGCGATCTATGTGATGTTCCCGCATCGGCAATTGGTGCCGACGAAGATCCGCCTGTTCATCGACTTCATTGCCGAGCGCATCAAGCAGTCGCCGTGGGATCTGCCGCGCGAGCGTAAAGGCAAGGCGTCGGCGCAGGTCACGTCGCTGGCCGGACGGCGGCGCAAAGCCAAATAACCTCTGCGGACAAGCGAAAGGGGAGCCTTGCGGCTCCCCTTTGCGTGATGCGTGACGGCTGGTCTTACTTCCAGGCGGGCTTGCCGAGATCGACATCGTCCTTGTCGGTCAAGGCGCCGCCGGCCGCGCCGATGGCGCCGCCGATGACCGCGCCGCTGAGGATGCTGCCGCCCGTCAAGGCACCGACGCCGGCGCCCGCTGCGGCGCCGAGACCGCCGCCGCTGAGCGCGCGATCGCCTTTGGTCTCGCCGCAGGCCGCGAGGCTGAGCAACGCAAGAGAACTAAGGACGAGGGTCGCTGCGGTGATGGTGGTGCGCATGATTTTTTGCTCCGGGGGCGCAGCTCTCTGAGAGAAGAATTCCTCCGCTGGCCTGAAGCAGTTCTATAGTAATACTTGCTATAGCGCTTGACTATAATTCTATAGTCGAAATATTTATTAGTTCCCTGCAGTATATAATAAATAAATCCTATGATTACTAAGGGCCGGACAGCAAAAAGGGAAGCCGCGAGGGCTTCCCTTTTGCCGCAAAGGCCGAGGAAGATGCTTACTTCCAGGCCGGCTTGCCCAGGTTGACGTCGTCCTTGTCGGTCAGCGCGCCGCCGGCCGCGCCGGCCGCGCCGCCGATCACGGCGCCGCCGAGGATGCTGCCGCCGGTTAAGGCGCCGACGCCGGCGCCGGCCGCCGCGCCGAGGCCCGCGCCGCTGATCGCACGGTCGCCCTGGGTTTCGCCGCATGCGGCAAGACCCAACAACGCGATGGCACTGACTGCAATGGCCGCTTCTTTGATGCGCATGTTCTTCTCCTCCATTGGCGATATCTCAGAAGAAAAACGGCGGCTCGCGGCGAATGTTCCTGTAGCGATTTTGAGCTCAGGCCACTTGCGGCGGAACTCATAGGACCAAGAACCTAGGCGGAGAGGGATCGGCCTCTCCGCCCGCAGGTCTCAGAACTCCTTGCCGATGACGCGGTCAACCGACAGCGGCCCGCCGCCGCGCAGCGCGATGCCGAGCGCGACCATGCCCCACAGCAGGGCGAATTCGTAGCCGCCCTTGGTGACGAAGAATCCGGCGCCGAGATGCACCTTGAACACCGCGACCATCATCAGCAAGAAGACGGCGACGGCGACCGGTCGCGTCAGCAAGCCGATGGCGAGCAGGATGCCGCCGACGAATTCGGTCAGACCGGCGAGCACGACGAGCGGCGCGGCGGGCTCGAGGCCCATCTTGCTGAAGAACCCCGCCGTGCCCTGGATGCCGCCACCGCCGAAGGCGCCGAACAGCTTCTGCGCGCCATGCGGGATCAGCATGACGCCGGCGAAGAAACGGATCAGCGGATAGCCGAGGCCGCATGTCTTGGCGTAGAGCGGCGCGAGCCCCGAGATGATCGGCGCGGGTTCAGGCGATGCGGTGATGGTCATAGTATCCCCCATTATTGATTATTGCTCGCGCCGGCAGGTTCTCCGGCGTAACCGTCGCCGGTCATCGGCAGACGTTCACTCCCGACATACAAGAAGCATTGGCGCTGCACATCACACTTTGCGATTTGGTGCGCGCAACTCTGTGTGATGGCTGGCAATCGGCAGGAAGCGTCAGCGCCCTTCGCGGCGCCAGGCGAGCAACAGGGTGCCGGCGGCGAGGATCAGCGCCAGCAGCGGCGGCAACAGGGGAATCTCCGTCACGCCCTTCACGACATAGTCCTGGTTGGCGCGCAGGCCGATCCAGCCGCGGCCCGCGACGCTGCGCTCGGCGCCGACGCGGCGGATGTCGGGCAGGCGCACCGAGGAGCCCGGCTCGGGCGCCAGCCAATTGACGCTGCCGCCCTGCGCTTTGATGACGGGGTCGAGTTTGTCGCCGGTCGAGCGCACGTCGGCGAACTCCAGCGGGTTGAGCGTACCGGCCACCGCGTAGACCGTGTGCGCCGCGTCGCTGATGCGGTGCAGGCCCTGTTCGCCGGCGCGATAGATGGCGGTGGCGCGGCCGTCGCCTTGCTCGGCCAGGGCCAGCTGGCGCTCGTCGCCCGACGGGCTGCGCACGGTGACGGGGGAATCGTCGGGCTTGAGGCTGCGCCGGGTGACGAGGATGTCGCTGCCGCGCGAGCTGGCGCGCAGGTCCTCCTCCTCCAGCTCGGGCTCCTTCATCAGCCAATGGGAAATGCGGCGCAACAGCTCGGCCTGGGGGCCGCCGCCGTCGAAGCCGCGCGCCCACAGCCAGACCTGGTCGGTCATAATCTGCGCCACGCGGCCCTTGCCGACGCGGTCGAGCACGAGGAGCGGTGTCGCGTTCGGGCCATCCATCACGACGTCGCCGCGCCGGGCATCGCCGTCGGTCTGGATGAACCAGCGGCCCCAGGTTGCGGGCTTGGGCTCGCCGACACCGTCCGCCGGCAGCGCGCCGGAGCCTTCGAGGCCGGCGGTCACCGGATGGCGGCGCCCCGTCTCGGTGACATGGGCGCGATAGGCCTGCTTGAGGATCTGCCCCGTGGGCACCACCGGCATGATCTCGCCGAGCGGCGTGCGGAACAGGCCGAAGGGCGAGGCATAGGACGGGCCGCCGGCCTCGAGCACCGCGCCGCCTTCTTCGACATAGCGCGCGATGTTCTCGAGGTAGGCGGTCGGTAGGATGCCGCGCCGGTGATAGCGATCGAAGATGATGAGGTCGAAGTCGTTGAGCTTCTCCTCGAACAACTCGCGCGTCGGGAAGGCGATCAGCGACAGTTCGCGCACCGGCGTGCCGTCCTGCTTCTCGGGCGGCCGCAGAATGGTGAAATGCACGAGGTCGACGGCGGGGTCGGCCTTGAGAAGATTGCGCCAGACGCGCTCGCCGTTATGCGGCACGCCCGAAACCAGCAGAACGCGCAGGCGGTCGCGCACGCCGTTGATCACCACGGCGGCGCGGTTGTTCTCGGTCGTCAGTTCGCCTTCGACCGGCTCGGTTTCCAGTTCGATGACATTGGCGCCGCCATGCTCGACCGTCACCTCGAAGCTGTGGCTGCTTCCGCTCTGCAATTGGATCGTCTCGCGCTCGCCGCCGTCGCGCTGAACGAAAAGCCGCGCCGTGGCCGCCGCGCCGGCCGGCATGTCCTCGACACGCACCGTGATGGTGGCGCGGCTGCCGACGATGCCGTAGCTCGGCGCCTGCTCGACGACGAGGCGGCGGTCGCGCGCGTCGCGCCGGCCGGTGAGCAGGGCATGCAGCGGTCCGCGCGCGTTGCCGTTTGCCGGCACGTCATGGACCTGGCCGTCGGTGAGCATCAGCACGCCGGCCAAGCGCTGCGGCGGCACGTCGGCCAGCGCCTTGTCGATCTCGCCGAACAGCAGGGTGCCATCCGGCGCATCGCCAGGGCTATCGGCGGCGCGGCGGCTGTCGGCGCCGCCGGCGCGCAACACCCGCACTTCGAGATCGGGATAGCGCGCCAGCTTGTCGCGCAGCTCGGCAAGGGCCGTTTCGGTCTGCTGGCGGCGCTCGGCGATGCCCTGGCTCGGGCTGTCGTCGACGACGATCAGGGCGATGTCGGTCAAGGGCTCGCGCTCTTCTTCCTTGAGCGACGGATTGAGCAGCATGACGATGAGCACGGCGAAGGCGAGCGCCCGCCACCAGATGCCGCGCGCGCCGCGCGCCACGCCGTAGCCGAGGCTGACCAGGGCCAGCAGGGCAAAAAGACCGATGGCGATCCAGGGCGCGAGCGGCGCGAGGGCGATGCTGAAATTCATCGCTTATTGCCCGAGCCGTTCGAGGATCGACGGCACATGGACCTGGTCGGCCTTGTAGTTGCCGGTCAGCACATACATCACGAGGTTGACGCCGAAACGGTAGGCCATCTCGCGCTGCTGCTCGCCGCCGGGTGTCACCGGCAGCAGCGGGCGCAGATTGGCGTCGCTCGCCCAGGCGCCGGCCCAGTCGTTGCCGCCGATGATGATGGTGGCGACGCCGTCGTTGGCGGCGCTGTCCGATTGCTCGACCCAGAGCTGGCTGCCCTGCCAGCGGCCGGGGAAGTCCTGGATCAGGTAAAAGGCCTTGGTCAGGATATGGTCGGACGGCGTCTGGATCAGCGTTGGCACGTCGAGACCGGCGAGAATTTCGCGCAGCTTCTGGCCGCCGGGGCCGCTCGGGCCGAAGCCGCCCTGCACGCTGAGCCCGCCATATTGCTGATCGCGCGTGTCGAACAGGATGGTGCCGCCGCTGCGCAGGAAGGCGACCAGCCTGTCGCGCGCCTGGGCCGAGGGCGGCGCCTGCGCGTCGCTCATCGGCCAATAGAGCCAAGGAAAGAACGTCAGCTCGTCGCGCTCGATATCGACGCCGATCGGCGCGTCGGGTTCGACCGAGGTGCGGTTGCGCAGGATGAGGCCGAGGCCGAGCAGGCCGGCGCGGCTGATGCGGTCGACCTCGCTATCGCCGGTCTGCACGAAGGCGAGCCGCGTCGTCTCGCTGGCTTCCAGCGCGAAGCTTTCGTCGATGGCGCCCGGCGCGACGGCGCCCTGGGCGAACGCCGGACCGGCCAAGGCCAGCGCGCCGCCGAGCAGGAGCAAAGCGAGCGCCGCTTTGACGGCGCGCGTCTTCAGCACGTCGCGCTTCCAGTTGGGGACCGGGACAAGGCCGCGCAGGCCGAGGCCGATCCACAGGTCGGCGATGGCGAGCAGCAAGGCGAGGGCGAAGAACCAGGGCCGCAGATCGCGCTCGCGGCTTTCTGCATAGGCGCTGTCGATCACGCCGGAGGGCAGCGCGCCGATGGGGCGCAGCTCGGTCAGGCCGGCGGCGAGGTTGAGCGCGACGCGCGCCGAGTCGTTGCCGTAAAGGCCGGGCGGATGGGCCGGGCTCGGGGTCACGCGCTGATTCGGTTGGCCGCCCGCTGGCGAAGCGCCATTGAATTGACCGGAGGCGAGATTGCCGAGTTGCGCCACCATCTCGGCGGGCAGGGCGCTGGCGTTGGACGGCGGCGCCTGCAGGCGGCCGAAGCCGTCCAGCGTCTGCAGCGGCGGCAGGGCGCGGGCGCCGCCGCCTTCAGCGATGCCGGAGGACAGCGCAGTGATCCGGCGCAGCATGTCGACATAGAGCCCGGACAGCGACAGGTTCGACCATTCCGGCGTTGCCGTGGTGTGGACCAGCACGATGCGGCCCTGGCCGCGCTTGTCGGCCGTGACCAGCGGCGTGCCGTCGGCGAGCTGCGCCCAGGTCTTCTCGCCGAGGTCGAGCTCGGGCTCGGCCAGCACCTGGCGCGCGATGGTGACATCGGGCGGCGTGGTCAGGCCGAAGAACGGCGACTCCTTGGCGAAGGGCGCGAGGGTCGCCGGTTGCGCCCAACTCATGGCGCCGCCGAGGCTGCGGCCGCCGCGCAGGATGATGGGTAGCAGATCGTCGGGCTTTTCGATCAGGGTCGGCCCGGCAAAGCGCAGCAATGTGCCGCCGGCCTCGACCCAGGTCTTGATCTGGCCGCGCTCGGCTTCGGTCATCGGCGCATCGTCGGGCACGGCGAGCACGGCGAGGCCGCGCTTCAACAGTTCATTGACCGGCCCGAGCCGCACTTCGCTGAAGGGGGACAGCGCCCGTTCGAGATAATAGCCGGCGCTGAGCAGCGGCTGGGCCTGGCCGGCGGCCAGCTGCGGCGCGACGACGCCGACCGGGCGGCGGCGCCAGCGCTCGTCGAGCAGGGCGACCGCGCCGGCACTGTCCTCGCCTTCGAGCGAGAGGCGCGTCAGGCGATTGCGCAGTTCCGTCGGCAGATCGAGGCGCACATTGTGGCTGCGCTCGCCGGGCGCGAAGGCGCTTTCCTCGCGCAGCAGAACCTGGCCGCCCTCGCCGGTGCCGCGCAGCACGAAGGGCAGTTCGCCGCCGCCGTCGGCGCGCAGTACGCGCGCGACCAGCAGGGCGCCGTCGGGCGTCGGCGGCGGCAGGGCGCGGGCCAGGCGGCCGACCGGCTCGCGGAAGATTTCCAAGCTGCCGAAGCGCTGCAGGCGTTCGGCCAGGGCGCGCGACTCGCCATCCTCCAAGCCATCGGACAGCCAGACGACGCTGGCGCTGTCGTTGGGCAATTCGATTTTGTCGGCAGCCTCGCGCGCCGCGGCGCGGCTCACGGGCCAGGGCTTCGGCTGCATGGCCTGGGCGATGGCGCGCGCGTCTTGCGCCGAGAGCAGCTTGCTGGGGGCCAGCGGCGCGCCGTCGGCGGGCGCCGCGGTCGGCAGGATCATCACCGGGCGGCCGGCTCGTTCGGCGCGGCCCAGCGCCCCGTCCATGGCGCGCTGGCGCGCGGTCCAATTGCCGGCGGACGCCCAGCCGTCATCGACGACGAGCAAGAGCGGGCCGCTGCCGGTCAGCTGCGTCGTCGGATTGAGCAAGGGCCGGGCGAGCGCGAGGATCACCAGCGCGGCCAGGATCATGCGCAGGATGACGAGCCACAGCGGCGTCTTATGCGGCGTCTGCTCCTGTTCCTTGACGTCGAACAGCAGGGCGATGGCGGGAAAGCGCACATGGCGCGGCGCCGGCGGCGTCACTTTCAGCAGCCACCACAGGGCCGGCAACGCGGCGAGCGCCGCGAGCAGCCAGGGGGAGGCAAAAGCGATGGCGCCGAGACCGAGCATGCTGCGTCAGTCCCGGGGATTGGCCATCAGGCCATAAAGCGCCAGCAGCGCCGCCTGCGGCGGCGTGTCGGTGTGATGCAGGGTGAAGCTCCAGCCGCGCGGCCGGCATAGCTCGCGCAGGCGATCGCGCCGCGCGGCGAGGCGTTGCATATATTGCTCGCGCACCTGCTCGGCGCGGTTGATCAGGTGAGTTCCTTCGGCTTCCAGGCCCTCGAAGCGGATGCGCCCGGTGAAGGGCAGGGTCTCTTCGGCGGGATCGAGCAGTTGCACCACATGGCCCATGACGCCGCGGCCGGCGAGGCCGCCGATCGCCTCTTCGATTTCGCCGATGGGGCCGAGGAAGTCGCTGATCAGCACGACATGGGCGTGGCGCGGCAGGGGATCGGCGCTCGGAATGTTGGCGCCGAAGCCGCCGCCGCGCGCCAGCGTCTCGGCGACGCGGATCATGGTGGCGCGCCCGACCGAGGGCGGATAGCCGGCGCCCAGGAGGGCGATGCGCTCGCCGCCGCGCATCAGGATGCTCGCCAATGCCAGCAGCAGCAGTTCGGCGCGTTCGGCCTTCTCGGCGATGTTGCGGTTCGAGCGCCAGCGCATCGAGGGCGAATCGTCGCGCCACAGCCAGACGCTCTGCGCCGCTTCCCATTCGTTCTCGCGGATGTAGACATGCTGGGTCTTGGCGGTCTGGCGCCAGTCGATCTTGTGCGTCGTGTCGCCCTGCTGATAGGGGCGGTATTGCCAGAAGGCGTCGCCCTGGCCGACGCGGCGCCGGCCGTGAACGCCCTGCGCCACCGTGTTGGCGACGCGCTCGGCCGCCACCAGCAAGGGCGGCAGACTGCCGCCGGCTTCCTCGGCGCGCTGCAACGCGCTCTGCGCCGGCGCGGTCACGCCCTTGCTCGCGGCGGAAGAGCTTGCGGTGGAAGAGCTCGTGCTGGAAGACGGTGACGCCATGCTCGTCCGTTTCTCCTTGAACTAGCCTGTAACGGATCGGACGAGAGGAAATCCGGCCTTAGAGATAGGGCGCGCAGAGGCGCTGGATGATGCCATCGATGGTGACGCCGTCGGCGCGCGCCGAGAAGTTGAGCGCCATGCGGTGACGCAGGATCGGCGGCGCCAGCGCCAGCACGTCGTCGATCGACGGCGCGAAGCGGCCTTCGAGCACGGCGCGGGCGCGGCAGGCGAGCATCAAGGCCTGGCTGGCGCGGGGACCAGGTCCCCAGGCGACATGGCGTTTGACGTCGTCGATGTCGCTGGTCTCCGGGCGGCCCGAGCGCACCAGCGCCAGGATCGCTTCGAGCACGCTCTCGCCGACCGGCAGGCGGCGCACCAGCTTCTGCGCCGCGATCAGGTCGGCGCCGTTCATCACGCGCACGGCCGGCGCTTCGGCCGAGCCGGTGGTGGCGATCAGCATCTCGCGCTCGGCGTCGAGCTCGGGATAATCGACATTGACCTGCAGCAGGAAACGGTCGAGCTGAGCTTCGGGCAGCGGATAAGTGCCTTCCTGCTCCAGCGGGTTCTGCGTCGCCAGCACATGGAACGGATCGGGCAGGCTGTGATATTGGCCGGCGACCGACACCTGATGCTCCTGCATCGCCTGCAGCAGCGCCGATTGGGTGCGCGGGCTGGCGCGGTTGATTTCGTCGGCCATGAGCAATTGGCAGAACACCGGCCCCTTGATGAAGCGGAAGGCGCGCTGGCCGCCGTCGGCCTCTTCGAGCACTTCCGAGCCGATGATGTCGGCGGGCATCAGGTCCGGCGTGAATTGCACGCGTTTGGTGTCGAGGCCGAGCACGGTGCCGAGCGCCTGCACCAGGCGCGTCTTGGCCAGGCCGGGAACGCCGATCAGCAAGAGATGGCCGCCGGCGAGCAGGGTGACGAGAGTTTCGTCGATCACCTGGCGCTGGCCGAAGATCACGCGGCCGAGCGCGGCGCGCACGTTGGCGAGCGTTTCGCCCAGGCGTTCGATGTCTTGCGCGAGGGCCGCCGCATCGGCATGGAGTTCGGGGGCGTTACGGCCCGTAGCAGGCGTCGGGGCATCCGTCAGGGTCACGCTGGCCTCTCTGTGTTGAGAGCGATGCGGGGATATGGGCATACTATATGATGAAAACTCCGACGCGGAATACGGGGCAGATCACAAAAGAGAGACCCAAGAGGATCACCCGCCATGCATGAAAAAGGGTTGTCACCTGCGGGGAAACCTGCCGCTGCGCCGTCCAAGCGGGAACAAAGCGCGATTCCGTCGGATTCCGTCGATTCGCCGCAAGAATCGTCGCCTGCCATGGATCCCATTCCGCGCACCGATTGTGGCGATTTCGACATCCGCATCGCCCGCGACGGCACCTGGTTCTACCGGAATTCGCCGATCGCCCGGCCCGCCATGGTGAAATTGTTCGCCACTGTGCTCACGCGCGACGCTGAGGGCGGCTATTGGCTGGAAACGCCGGTCGAGCGCGGGCGTATCGCCGTCGAGGACGCGCCCTTCGTCGCCGTCGAGGCGAGCTTCGCGGGCGACGGCGAGCGCCAGCAGCTGACCTTGCGCACCAATCTCGACGCGCATGTCGCGGTCGATGCCGCTCATCCGCTGGTGATGCGGGGCGATCTTGCCGACGAACCGCGGCCCTATGTGAGGATGGATGGCGGCGTCGAAGCGCTGATCGCGCGCAGCGCCTTCTACGCGCTGGTCGAACATGCGGTGGCGCGCGAGGTGGATGGCGCGCGCATGCTCGGCATCTGGAGCGGCGGACAGTTTTTCGTCTTGGGCCCGGCTGACGACGAGGCGGAACCGTGAGCGACGGCCGGGATCTTTTGGATCGGCTCAATCGCGCGCTGGCGCCGCGCCGCGCGAGCGAGGTGGTCTTCGGTCCCGGCGAGCGCGATCTGGCGCAGCAGCAAATGCTCAAGCGCGGCTTCGTCGGCCTGGATGCAGCGGCGCTCAAGCCCGCCGCCGTGCTCATTCCACTGGTGCTGCGGCCCGAGGGCACGACGATCCTGCTCACCGAGCGCACCTCGCATCTCGCCGACCATGCCGGACAGATCAGCTTTCCCGGCGGCCGTTTGGAGCCGGACGACGCCGACGCGATCGCCGCCGCCTTGCGCGAGACCGAGGAGGAGATCGGCCTGGCGCGCGCCCATGTCGAGGTCCTCGGCCATTTCGAGGATTACGGCACCGTCACCGGCTATCGCGTCACGCCGGTGATCGGCTTCGTGCGGCCGCCCTTCGACCTGACGCCCGATCCGCACGAGGTGGCGGAGATTTTCGAGCTGCCGCTCGAGTTCATTCTGCAGCCGACCAACGTGCAGCGCCTGCGCGAGACGCGCGGCGGCGTCCTGCGCGATGTTTACGAAATCTCTTATGGCAAATGGCGCGTCTGGGGCTTCACCGCGCGCATCCTGGTGCGGCTGATCGCCGCGCTCGATGAAGGAGCGCCGGCGCGATGATCCGCATCTTCCTGATCTATGTCCTGCCGCTGATCGCGCCGACGGCGCTCTACATCCTGTGGCGCCTGTGGCAGATCAAGCGCGGCAGCGGAACGATTGAAGGCGATATGCGGAGCGTCGTGCGCGGCGCGCCGTGGGTCAAACTCGCCGCCATCGGCACTGGCTTGCTCGCGCTGGTGCTGATCATCGCCGCGCTGACCGGCGGCGAGCCGCCGCACGAGGCCTATAGCCCGCCGCGCTTGGAAAACGGCCGCGTCCTGCCCGGCGAAATTCAACGGGACGCCCCATGAGGCGCGTCCGATGACGCCGGCGGGCAACATCCCCGCGCAGGACTGGATGACGCGGCCGGCGACCTGCGCGGTGCTGGCGGCGCTGAGCGCGAGCGGCGCCACCGCTCGCTTCGTCGGCGGCTGCGTGCGCGACGCCTTGCGCGGCCGCGCGGTGGGCGACATCGACATCGCCACCGACGCTGGTCCGGAGGCGGTGATGGCGGCTTTGCAGAAGGCCGGCATCAAGGCGGTGCCGACCGGGCTGGCGCATGGCACGATCACCGCCGTCGCCGATCATCGGCCGTTCGAGATCACCACCTTGCGCCATGATGTCGAGACCGACGGGCGCCATGCTCGCGTCGCCTTCACCGACGATTGGGCGGCCGACGCGGCGCGCCGCGACTTCACCATGAACGCGCTGTTCATGGATGCCGACGGCACCCTGTATGACCCCTGCGGCGGCCTGAAGGACGCCAAGGCGGGCCGCGTGCGCTTCGTCGGCGATCCGGCGCGGCGCTTGGAAGAGGATGTCTTGCGCCTGCTGCGTTATTTCCGCTTCTTCGCCCATTACGACCGCCTGCCGGCCGATCACGCCGCGCTGATGGCCTGCCGCGCCGCCGCGCCGCGCCTGCCCGGCCTGTCGGGCGAGCGCGTGCGCCAGGAATTGCTCAAACTGCTCGCCGCGCCCGATCCCGGCGCCGCCTGCGCGCTGATGACCGAGGCGGAGATTTTCCCGCATTTGTTACCGGAAGCGACGGCGCTGAAGCGCCTGATCGCGCTGCCGGCGCTGGAGAAGCGCAGCGGCGCGCGGCGCGATCCTTTGCTGCGCCTGGCGGCCTTGATCGAGGTCGGCCAGGTCGGGGCGGAACAAGTGGCGGCGCGGCTGCGTTTGTCCAATATGGAGAAGGAGCGCCTGGTGGCGCTTTGCGCGCCGGAATTGCCGATTTTCGGCGAACTGTCCGGCGCGATGCGCGATACCATCCTCTATCGCATGGGCGGGCCGCTGACGCGCGATCTAGCTCTGCTCGCCTGGGCGGGAGAAAGCGCGAAGGGAAACGCGGACGATCAGGCCTATGTGCGCTTGATCGCCGCCGCCGATTGCTGGCGACCGCGAGTCTTTCCTTTGAAGGGCAACGATGCCTTGAAGCTCGGACTCGCGGGTCCGGCGATCGGCCGCGCGCTCGCGGCGGTCGAGGATTGGTGGATCGAACAGGGCTTCGCTCCCGGCCGCGAGGCCTGTCTCGCCCGCTTGCGGAGCATCGTCGAGAACGGAGAGGTTCCATGACCGAACTGCGCATCTGCTTCATCGGCGATTCGCTGACCCACGGCACGCGCGACGACACGACGCTCGGCTGGCCGGGCCGGCTCTGCGCCAAGGCCACCTCACGCGGCCATGACGTGACGCTCTACAACCTCGGCATCCGGCGCGACACCTCGGCCGACATCGCCACGCGCTGGCACGCCGAGGTCAATGCCCGCCTGCCGGCGACGGCGCCTGGCGCCTTGGTCTTCTCCTTCGGCGTCAACGACATGGCCTGCGACGAGCAGAATCTGTTTCGCGTGCCGCCGGCCGAATCGCACAAGCTGGCGCGCGAGATCGTCGCTGCGGCGTCGGCGCGCTGGCCGGTGCTGTGGCTCAGCCCGGCGCCTATCGGCCGCAAGCACAATGTGTCTTGCGCCCTGTGGAGTCTTGAAGAGGATTATCAGGACAAGCGCGCCGCGCAATTGACCCAGGACTACGCCCATATCGCGCGCGATCTGAATGTGCCCTTTCTCGATATCTTCACGCCGCTGGCGCGCTCGCGCATGTGGCGCTGGGCCCTGGCGCGCGGCGGCGACGGCACGCACCCGTCGGCGCGCGGCTACGCGATGATCGCGCGCCTGGTCGAGCGCTGGCCGGCCTGGCAGGCGTGGTTCAAGTGACGCAGAAAATTTGTGTGAGTGCGTCATGGCCGGACTTGTTCCGGCCATCCACGACTTCCCTTTTATCCGCATCGTAAGGCGTGGATGCCCGCAACAAGTGCGGGCATGACGATGTGGGTTGGATCTATTCTAAAATCACGGCCAGGCCACTTCCGGCGGCAGGCTCATCAGGATCGCTTCGACATTGCCGTCGGTCTTGAGGCCGAAGGTGGTGCCGCGGTCGTACAAGAGATTGAATTCGACATAGCGACCGCGCCGCACCAGTTGGTGCTGGCGCTGCGCCTCGGTCCAGGCCTTCGTCATGTGCCGGCGCACGATTTGCGGATAAATCTCGAGGAAGGCTTCGCCGACCGCCTGATTGAAGGCGAAGTCGGTGGCCCAGTCGCCGGAATCGAGCTGGTCGTAGAAAATGCCGCCGACGCCGCGCGGCTCCTTGCGGTGCGGCAGATAGAAGTATTCGTCGCACCATTTGGCGAAGCGCGGGTAGTAGTCCGGGTCGAACTTGTCGCAGGCGGCCTTGAAGGCGGCGTGGAAGTCGGCTTTGTCGGCTGCGGCCAGCTCCGGGTACATCGGCGTCAGGTCGGCGCCGCCGCCGAACCAGCCCTTGGTGGTGACGATATGGCGGGTGTTCATATGGACCGCCGGCACCAGAGGCGAGCGCATATGGGCGACCAGGGAGATGCCGGAGGCCCAAAAGCGCGGATCCTCGGCGGCGCCGGGCATCTGTTTGCGAAATTCCGGCGAAAACTCGCCATAGACGGTCGAGACATTGACGCCGACCTTCTCGAAGACCCGGCCATGCATCAGGGACATGACGCCGCCGCCCTCGTCACCTTCCATACCGGTGGAACGCTGCCATTTTTTGCGATCGAAGCGCCCGGCAGGCCGATTTTGGCCGTTCGGACCGGTCAATTCGTCTTCCAGAGCCTCAAAAGCGGCACAAATCCGGTCCCGCAAAGCCTCATACCAGGATTTTGCCTGATTTTTGCGCTTTTCGAGCTCATTTTCCGCGATCATTTCGTGAGTTCCATGTTTTTTTCATGTCCGGGGAAGCCGCCGGTCTGGCGCAGGGCCTCGCCTAATACCATGCTCGCCGCCACCGCGACATTGAGCGAGCGCAAACCGGGCTTGAGCGGAATGACCAGCCGGGCGTCGGCCGCCGCCGCCACGTCCTCCGGCACGCCGGCGCTTTCGCGCCCCACCATCAGGATGTCGTCGGCCCGGAAGGCGAAGGCGGGATAGGCCGTCTCGCCCTTGGTGGTGAGCAGGATCAGCCGCCGGCCGCTGGGCGCCTGGAGGCGCCGGAAGGCCTCCCAGGAGCTGTGGCGGCGCATGTCGGCCTGGCCGAGATAGTCCATCCCGGCGCGCTTCAGGCGGGCGTCGGACAGCACGAAACCGCAGGGTTCGAGGATGTCGACGGCGACGCCGAGGCAGGCGGCGAGACGCAAGAGGGTGCCGCAGTTCTGCGGGATGTCGGGCTGGTAAAGGGCCAGGCGCAGGCCCTGCGGGGGCAGGGCGGTCGGCGGGGGTGCGGCGCTGTCATCGGAGGGAGGTTTTGGCGGCGGAGTCACGATGGTTCGTTCCGGGAGCTGACAAGGCATGTGATAAGGCTGGGAAAGCCTTGGAATGTCTAGCAAATGCGATGGCTTCGCGGTTCGGTTTTGGGCTTTGCTTGGGCGCGATTTTATATTACACCCTCGTCTCGCAAGTCTCGCCTTGCCCGGTCATCCGCGCCCGCTCCCACGGCGCGGCGATCGGTTCAGATAGTCGGCCGGATAGCTCTATGATCGTCGGATGACGGGCCCGCCTGCGGGCGTCGCCGGCGGGGCTATGCGGCCTGGACCCGTTCAGGGCCCGAGAGAGGTATCGACCATGTCAGAGTCTGCACACGCCAGCGCCACCCACGGCCAACCGGGTCACGGCGAGGGCGAGACCCGGCGCGACTTTCTCGCGCTGGCCGCCACCGCGTTCGCCGGCGCCGGCGCCGCCTGCGCCCTGTGGCCCTTCATCGACAGCATGAACCCCGCCGCCGACACCTTGGCGCTGTCCACCACCGACGTCGACATCTCGCCGATCGCCGAGGGCATGCGCATCACGGTGAAATGGCGCGGCAAGCCGGTGTTCATCGATCATCGCAACAAAGAGCAGATCGATCAGGCGCGCAGCGTGAACCTCAGCGAGCTGCCCGATCCCGCCAAGGACGAAGACCGCGCCCAGAAGGCCGAGTGGCTCGTCATGGTCGGCGTCTGCACCCATCTCGGCTGCATTCCGAACGGCCAGAAGCAGGGCGAGCCGCGCGGCGATTTCGGCGGCTGGTTCTGCCCCTGCCACGGCTCGCATTACGACACCTCGGGGCGCATCCGCCGTGGCCCGGCGCCGCGCAATCTCGACGTGCCGCCGTACAAGTTCACCACCGACACCACCGTCAGCATCGGCTAGGGGCGATAAATGAGCACGAGTTCGAATCCCGCCACTGGCGCGCCCAAGAAGAACGGCATCGTCGAGTGGATCGACTATCGCCTGCCGATCTTCACCTTCATGAACCATGAGCTGCGGGAATACCCGACGCCGAAGAACCTCAACTACTGGTGGAACTTCGGCTCGCTCGCCGGCATCGTGCTGGTGGTGATGATCCTCTCGGGCATCTTCCTGGCGATGAACTACACCGCCCATGTGGACCATGCCTTCGTCAGCGTCGAGCGCATCATGCGCGACGTGAACTACGGCTGGCTGATCCGTTACATCCACATGAACGGCGCCTCGATGTTCTTCCTGGTGGTCTATATCCACATCTTCCGCGGCCTCTACTACGGCTCGTACAAGCCGCCGCGCGAATTGCTGTGGTGGCTCGGCCTCGTCATTCTCATTCTGATGATGGCGACCGCCTTCCTCGGCTACGTGCTGCCGTGGGGCCAGATGAGCTTCTGGGGCGCGACCGTGATCACCAACCTGTTCTCGGCCATCCCGCTGGTCGGCGAGCCGATCGTCACCTGGCTGTGGGGCGGCTTCTCGGTCGATAACCCGACGCTCAACCGCTTCTTCAGCCTGCATTACCTGCTGCCCTTCGTCATCGTCGGCGTCGTGATGCTGCACCTCGTCGCCCTGCACACGCACGGCTCGAACAACCCGCTCGGCATCGACACCAAGAAGAACCCGAAGGACTCGATCCCCTTCCATCCGTACTACACGGTGAAGGACATGTTCGGCCTCGGCGTCTTCCTCGTCATCTATGCCGCCTTCGTGTTCTTCGCGCCGAACTTCTTCGGCGAGCCGGTCAACTACGTGCCGGCGAACCCGCTGCAGACGCCGTCGGAAATCGTGCCGGAATGGTACCTGCTGCCGTTCTACGCCATCCTGCGCTCGATCCCCGACAAGCTGGCCGGCGTCATCGCCATGTTCGGCGCCATCTTCATCCTGTTCCTGCTGCCCTGGCTCGACAGTTCGAAGGTGCGCAGCGCCACCTTCCGCCCGATCTACAAGCAGCTGTTCTGGATCTTCCTGGTCGATTGCATCGTGCTCGGCTGGGCCGGCGCGCAGCATCCGGAAGGCGCGCCGTTGCTGATCGGCCGCTTGGCGACCGCCTACTACTTCCTGCATTTCATCGTGCTGCTGCCGCTGGTGAGCAAGTTCGAGAAGCCGCGCGCGCTGCCCGAAAGCATCAGCACGCCGGTGCTCAAGACGGAGAAAGCGTAATGTCGATCAATCTTCGTCGCGCCCTGCTGCCGGCGCTCGGCCTGCTCGCCGCGCTCAGCGTCCCGGCGTTCGCCGCCGAAGGCGAAATCAAGATACCGAAGCAGTCCTGGTCCTTCTCCGGCCCGCTCGGCACCTATGATCGCGCCGCGCTGCAGCGCGGTTTCCAGATCTACAAGGAAGTCTGCTCGGCCTGCCATGCGATGAGCCTGGTCGCTTACCGCAACCTGACCGCGCTCGGCTTCTCCGACGCCGAAGTGAAGGCCATCGCCGCCAGCGTCGAGGTGCAGGACAAGGAGCCCAACGATCAGGGCGAATATGTCATGCGCCAGGGCCGTGCCGCGGATCACTTCAAGGCGCCCTTTGCCAACGAGCAGGCGGCCCGCGCCGCCAACAACGGCGCCTATCCGCCCGATCTGTCTCTGATCACCAAGGCGCGCGTCGGCGGCAGCGACTATCTCTATGCGCTGCTCACCGGCTACAAGCCGGCGCCGGCCGGCATGACCGTGCCGGACGGCATGTATTACAACGATTCGTTCCTCGGCCATCTGATCGCCATGGCGCCGCCGCTCTCGGACGGCGCCGTGACCTACGCCGACAACACGGCGACGACCGTGCCGCAGCTCGCCAAGGACGTGACGACCTTCCTGACCTGGGCCGCCGAGCCCGAGATGGAAGAGCGCAAGCGCCTCGGCGTGAAGGTCGTGCTGTTCCTGTTGCTGATGACCGGCGTGATCTTCGCCTGGAAGCGCAAGGTCTGGAAAGACCTGCACTAACAGCGCCATCGCAGACCCCGATAAAAAACGCCCCGTCAAACCGACGGGGCGTTTTGCTTCGTGAGCTTGGTGAAGCTGCTTCTAGCGCACGGTCTCCTTGGCCTTTTCGATCAGGCGCGGCGGCGCGTTGTAGATCTCGTCGATGATCTTGGCCGCGCTGGCGCCGTCGAGGCTGCCGACCAGCGGCAGGTCGGCCTTGGCGGCTTCGGCGACGAACTGCGCATCCTTGATCGCGCCATCGAAGCCCTTGCGCAACAGCGCGATGCGATCGGCCGGCACGCTTTTGGAGGCGATATAGGGCCGGCCCACGCGATCGGCGGCGGTGAGCAGCTTCAGCACCGTCTTGTCGTCGTCGTTCTTCAGGAGATCGCCGGCAAAGGGCACGCCCGCCTGCAGGTTGGGAATCGCGTCGGGCGTGAATTTCACGAGCGGCGTGATCTTCTTTTCGGTCAGCCAGTTCGGCGGATTGCTGCTCCAGGCGCCGCAGCCGCCGTCCAATTCGCCGCGCTCGATGGCCAAGCGCTCTTCGGCGCTGCCGGGATAGCCGGTGATGATTTTGATCTTCGCGCCATAAAGGTTCTTCAGCGTGGCGGCATTGTTGTAGCTGGAGCTGCCGGTCTGCTGCGTGCCGATGTTGAAGTTCGCCCGCTTCATCAGGTCGTCCCAGGTTTTCACGCCCGTGGCGTGCCAAGCGTAGCAGGCGCGCAGATCGGCGGTGATGCTGCCGATCCAGGCGACGTCGGACAGCTTGAGTTTGATCTTTTCCGGCGCCGTCAGCGATTCGACGATCACGCCGGGATTGAAGGCGGTGATGACGCTGCCGTCTTTCGGCGCCGTGGTATCGAGATAGAGTACGGCCTTCAGACTGCCGCTACCGGGCATGTTCTGCACGATGATGGTGGGGTTGCCCGGCAGGTATTGGGCGTAGCTGCGCGCCAAGAGGCGCGTGTAAGTGTCGTAGCCGCCGCCCGGCGTCGCGCCGACGACCAAGTTGACGGTTTTGAATTGGTAACTTTGCGCGGCGGCTGGCGCGGCGATGGCCAGACTGATGGCGCTGGCGGCCAGCAGGCCGCAAATGGCGTGACGCATGGGCGATATCCCCCTGTTATGTGAAGCCCCGAGACGAGAACCGGGCCGTCTCGCGTCTTCACGCGAGCGGC
>CAMAVH010000018.1 GCA_945861615.1 Rhizobium sp. Q54
GGCGAGATCACCGAATAGATCGAATGTTCGAGCATGATGACATGGTCGGCAGCGGCCAGCGCGATGGCGCCGCCCGAACCGCCCTCGCCGATCACCGCAGAGACCAGCGGCACCTGTAGGCGCAGGCAGGCCTCGATCGAGCGGGCGATGGCTTCCGACTGGCCGCGCTCCTCGGCATTGACGCCGGGATAGGCGCCGGCGGTATCGACCAGGGTGATGACCGGCAATTTGAAGCGGTCGGCCATCTCCATCAGGCGGCGGGCCTTGCGGTAGCCTTCCGGGCGGGCCATGCCGAAATTGTGCTTGATGCGCGATTCGGTGTCGCGGCCCTTCTCGTTGCCGATGACCATGACCGAATAGCCGCGGAAGCGGCCGAGGCCGCCCTGGATCGCCGCGTCCTCGCCGAAGGTGCGGTCGCCCGCGAGCGGCGTGAAGTCCTCGATCAGCGCCTCGACGTAATCCTTGAAATGCGGACGGTCGGGATGGCGCGCGACCTGGACCTTCTGCCAGGGGTCGAGCTTGCCGTAGGTCTGGCGCAGCAGCTTGTCGGCCTTGGCCTGCAGCTTACCGACTTCCTCGGCGATATTCACATCGCCGGCGTTGTGCAGGTGGCGCAGCTCTTCGATCTTGCCTTCGAGCTCGGCGATCGGTTTTTCGAAATCGAGAAAAGTCGGCATGACGGCTTTCGTGACGGCTCAAGCGGCCGCTGTCAAGAGTTTCACCTTGCGCCAGAGGCGCGGACTAAAAGTACCTTGCGCCAGAGGCGCGGACTAAAAGTACCACGCGCCAGAGGCGCGGACTAAAAGTACCACGCGCCAGCGGCGCGCGGCTTAAAGGTCATTTCGCGATGCTGCCGGCGATCAGCTCGGCCTTGCGCATCACCACCTGGGCCTGGCGGATCGAGGCGACGTCGATCATGCGGCCGTCCAGCGTCGCCGCGCCCTTGCCGGCGCGCGCCGCCTGATCCATGGCGGAAAGGATGCGGCGGGCAACCTCGACCTCGGCCGGCGTCGGGCCGAAGGCGGCGTTGGCGGCAGCGATCTGGCTCGGATGGATACACCATTTGCCCTCGCAGCCGAGCGCGGCGGCGCGCCGGGCGGCGGCATCGAACCCTTCGGCGTCGGCAAAATCGGCATAGGGCCCGTCGAGCGGGCGCAGGCCATGGGCGCGGGCGGCGACGACGATGCGCGCCAAGGCGTAGTGCCACATGTCGCCGACGTGGGATTCGCGCGGGCCGCCCTTGGTGCCGACGAGCACCGCGTAATCGGGGTTGCCGCCGCCGATGGTGACGTTGCGCGCGCCGGTCGAGGCGGCGAAGTCGCCGGGGCCGAAATGCAGCGATTCGGCGCGCGCGCTGGCGCCGGCGATGGCATCGACGTTCATCAGGCCTTCGGCGGTCTCGATCATCAGTTCGAGCCCGACTGGGCGGGCGTAGCCCTTGGCCATTTCGATTTGGGTCAGCAGCATGTCGACGGCGTGAACATCCGACGCGCGGTTGACCTTGGGAATCAGCATCAGGTCGATGCGTTCGCCCGCCTGTTCCATCACGTCGATCACGTCGCGGTACATGAAGGGCGTGTCGAGGCCGTTGACCCGCACCGAGACGGTCTTGCCGCGCCAATCGAGATCGCGCAGGCCGGTGATGACGTTCTCGCGCGCCTTCTCCTTGTCGGCGAGCGCGACCGAATCTTCGAGATCGAGGAAGATCACGTCGGCCGCCGACTGCGCCGCCTTCTCGAACAGTTCGGGACGGATGCCCGGCACCGAGAGCTGGCTGCGGTTGAGCCGCACGGCGGCGGCGCGTGATGCGCTGGGGATCATGCCGGAGGGGAAACCGATCCGTTTAAAATCAATAACTTAGCCCGGGACAATGGGCGCTCGGGGGAGTGAAGCCCGGCCCGGCGGGGTTGTCAATCTTTGCCGATTCTGAGCCCCACCTGCAGGGTCCCCGCCGGCGAGCAGGCAACGACCGCCGCCGAACGTCAGTCAGCCTCGCGCCAGCGGGTGATGCTCCTGCACCAGCGCGCGCAGGCGCTCTTCGAGCACATGGGTATAGATTTGCGTCGTCGAAATGTCGGCATGGCCGAGCATCTGCTGCACGCTGCGCAGGTCCGCGCCATGGGCAAGCAGATGGCTGGCGAAGGCATGGCGCAGCACATGCGGCGAGACCTTCGACGGCGGCAGGCCGGCGGTAACGGCGACCTCTTTCAGGATTTGCGCGAAGCGCTGGCGGGTCAGATGGCCGCTGTCGGCGCGCGAGGGAAACAGCCAGCGCGAGCCTTCATCGTCGCCGACGAACTGCGGCCGCGCATCGAGATAGGCGGCGAGTGCATCGCGCGCCGTCGCGTTGAGCGGCACCAGCCGCTCCTTGTCGCCCTTGCCGCGCACCAGGATCATCTCGGCGTCTTCGCGCAAGGCGGCGAGCGGCAGACCGACCAGTTCGGACACGCGCAGGCCGCTGGCATAAAGCGTTTCGATCAGCGCCGTGCGGCGCAGGGTTTCCGGCCCCTCGCCGAGCCGCGCGGCGGCGAGCAGGCGCTCGACATCGTCCTCGCTGAGGATTTTCGGCAGCACCCGCGCCTTGCGCGGGCTGTCGAGCTTGGCCGTCGGATCATCGGCGCGGACGTTTTCGGCGAACAGAAAACGATAGAACTGGCGCAGGCAAGAGAGCCGGCGCGCCGCCGTCGCTGGCGCGACCTGGGCGCGCGACAGGGCGGCGAGATAGCCTTTCACGTCGGCCTCGCCAGCCTCTTCCGCCAGCGGGCCGCGCTGGCTTTTCAGCCAGCCGGCGAATTGCGTCAGGTCGCGTTCGTAGGATTGCAGAGTGTTCAGGGCGGCGCCGCGCTCGGCGGCGAGCATTTCAAGAAAGGCTTCCGCGTGACGTCCGAGGGCGACGACCGACGCGGCGCGGCCCATCGGGCTAGAGCCCCGCGCCGATGGCCGCATCGACCGCCAGGGCGCGCGCTTCGACCTCCAGGCCGATATTGCGCAGGCCCGCCAGCGCCATGCCGATCACCAGCGGATGGGTGCCGGCGGGGCCCTCAGGGCCGAAGGTGGCGAGGGCGGCGAGAACGGCGAGCCCCTTGCGGTCGGTGGCCGCCGAGACTTCCAAGGTGCGTAGCACGGACGGCGCCGGCAGATGATCGGCCCGGTCGGTCTGGGCACGCCCGAGACCGTCCCACGCCTCTTCCGGCGCCGGACGGCCGAGGCCTTCGAGCAGCGTGAGCAGCAGGCTGGCGCGGGTCGCCATCACGGGGCCCTGGGCGGCGCGCCAGCGCTGCCAGAGCTCCGGCTCCCACACTGGCACGCTGCGCGGCTCGGCGGTGATCAGCGCGTAGGGCAACAGTGCGACCGCCGGTGGAATCTCCTGGGCACTGGTCGCCGTACCGCCAACACCGCCGCCCAATCCGCCGCCCAGGGCGCCGAGCCAAGCGCGACCCTCGCGGATGCGGCCGGCGGCGAACAAGGCGCGCGTCGCGGACGCCGCGAACCAGGCGAGATCGCTGGTCGGCGGAATGCCGGAGAGCGCGTCGGCATAGACCCGCGCCGACGTCGGAAACAGGCCGGCGTCCTGCGACATGGACAGCGCGCGCTGGATCAGCACGGCGCGCGCCGAGGCGGCCCCCTGACGAGCCTGGGCGCCATAGAGCAGCGCGCGGGCGCGCGGCCCGCTTTCGCTCTCGGCGCCGGTCAAGGCATTGGCGAGCTGCGGCTGGGTGAAGCGCAATTCTTCGTACAGTTTGATCAGCACGCTGGTCGGCAGGGCGCCGTAAGCCTCGGCGCGTTCGGCGGCAGCGAGACGCGCATCGAGCGGACCTTCCGGCAGTTGCGCGAGGGCGGCGAGCACCGCCATGTCCTGGGCCTCGAAGGCGCCGGCCGGCGCGGCCAGCTTGGCGGCGCGCAGCATGGCGACATGCAACGGCGTCGGCGTCGGCAGCGCGACGGGCTTGGCGTTGCGGTCGCCGCCGAGCGCGGCGAGCAGCGCGAAAAAGGCGGCATCGTCTTTGACGGCCTGCGGCGATTGCTCGCGCAGCGTGGCGGCGGTCAAATTGGCCTGGGCGCGCTCGTTGCCGATCATCTGGCAGAAGGCCAAGGCCTTGCGCCAAGCGATGTCGCCTGACGCGGCGGCGGCGCTGCGCACTTCGCTGCAGGCCGCCTCATGCGCGCCGGCGAGAAAGGCCGCATCGGCCATGACGCGCACCACGACCTCGTCCTGGCCACGGCCGGGCGCGGACTGGGCCAGATCGGCGGCCAGCGCCGCATCGCCCAGCGCCTCCAGGCGATTAAGGCGCGTGGCGAGATAGGAATCGGGCGCGGCGCTGGCGCCGTTTGGCACGGCGGCCGTGGTCAACAACAGGCGCTGGGCCAGGGCATTCATCGTCGCCGAAGGTGTCGCCCCCGGGATCAGGTTCATCAGCTCGATGATCTGGCCGCGCCGCGCGCCGCGCCAGAGATCGGCGCCGAGGCCGTCCGCGCCATTACGCAGGCCGAAGCTGTCGCCGCCGACGCTCTGCAGGGTTTCGATGCCGAGCACGTTGCTCGGCAGCACCGGGGCATCGCCGGGCGCGCCCGACGGCGCCGGGCGGCTGGGAAAGAGCGAGGTCGGTGCCTGCGCGCCGGCCGGCCCAACGGCGGACATGGTCAGGACGGCGGCGGCCAGGGCGAACGCGGCGCCGCGCGCTTGGCGGAAAGAGTGCCCCCGGGTCATGGCTTAAGGACGCAGGCGATCGTTGGGCAAGCTGCGCTCGATCGGCGCCGAGGGCGGCGGCATGTCCCAGGTGGCGAGGAAGACGCCGAAGCCGACCAGGACGATGACGAAGCCGGCGATGATGATGCGCGGAATGAGACCCATGGCGAAAGCAAACCCGAATGGTGGACAGGGGACGGGGCGAACAGTCGGACCCGTTGGACAAAGGGGGCCCGCGACATGCCGCTAAGTCTATGCTAGATATTGATTATGTCCAATCTGCGGCACCCTACCGGCTTGGCCCCCTTGTGGCAACATGTCCGGTTGCGACCGCTCGTCGGCTTAGCGCCGCGCGAGGCCGTGGAGCCGCGCCTGTGAGCAAGCTGTTGGATTTGCGCAAAAGCATCGTGCTGGTCGGCATGATGGGCGCCGGCAAAACCTCCGTCGGCCGCATTCTCGCCGGCAAGCTCGCCCTGCCCTTTCTCGACGCCGACGCCGAGATCGAGGCCGCCGCGCAATCGACCATCGAAGAGATATTCGCCCATGACGGCGAGGCGGTGTTCCGCAGCGGCGAGCGCCGCGTCATCGCCCGCCTGCTCGACGGCCCCGTGGCGGTCATCGCCACCGGCGGCGGCGCCTTCATGAACGCGGAGACGCGCGAACGCATCCGCGCCCGGGGCATCTCGATCTGGCTGCGCGCCGATCTCGATCTGCTGCTCAAGCGCGTCGCCCGGCGCAAGGACCGCCCGCTGCTCAAGACCGGCGACATGCGCGAGACCCTCGTCAAGCTGCTGGCCGAGCGCGAGCCGGTCTATGCGCAGGCCGACATCGCCGTCGACAGCGGGGAGCAATCCGCCGAACTGGTCGCCGATAAAGTGCTGGCCGCCTTGCAGGCGCATCTCGCCGCGCCGCTTGAGGGGCCGCTCCAGGGGACAGGATCATGAGTCACATCACGGTCCCCGTTGCGCTCGGCGCGCGCAGCTACGATATCCATGTCGGCGCCGGCCTGCTGACGAAGGCCGACGAGTATATCCTCCCCGTGCTGCGCCAGAAGCGCGCCGTGATCGTCACCGACGAGAATGTCGCCAAGCTGCATCTCGCCAAGCTCGAAGCGGCGCTGGATCGCGCCGGCGTCAAGCGCGACACCATCGTGCTGCCGCCCGGCGAGCACACCAAGGATTTCAGCTTCCTGCAGAAGCTGCTGGGCGACCTGCTCGATCTCGGCATCGAACGGCGCACCATGCTGATCGCGCTGGGCGGCGGCGTCATCGGCGATCTCGCCGGCTTCGCCGCCTCCATCGTGCTGCGCGGCATCGAGTTTGTCCAAGTACCAACCACTCTCTTAGCTCAAGTGGACAGTTCGGTCGGCGGCAAGACCGCCATCGACACGCGCCAGGGCAAGAATCTGATCGGCGCTTTCCATCAGCCGCGTTTGGTGCTGGCCGATCTCGATGCGCTCGCCACGCTGCCGCCGCGCGAATTTCTCGCCGGCTACGCCGAAGTTGTGAAATACGGCCTGATCGACGATCCCGACTTCTTCGCCTGGCTGGAACAAAACGGCGCCGCAGCGCGCGACGGCGATGCGGCGGCGCGCCAGCAGGCGGTGGTGACGAGTTGCAAGGCGAAAGCCGCAATCGTCACCCGGGACGAAAAGGAAGAGGGCGACCGCGCCCTCCTCAATCTCGGCCACACCTTCGCCCACGCGCTAGAGACCGAACTGGGCTTCGGCGCCGACCTGCTGCACGGCGAAGCGGTTGCCGCCGGCATGGGCCTCGCCTTCGATTTTTCCGTGCGCCAGGGCCACTGCCCTGCCGGCGATGCCGAGCGCGTGAAGCGCCATTTGCGCAGCCTCGGCCTGCCCGCCGGCCTGCAAGACGCCGGCCGCCATGCGACCCAAGGCAAATGGGACGCCGCGCGGCTCATCGCCCATATGGGCCACGACAAGAAACTGCGCGACGGCAAAGTCACCTTCGTGTTGGCGCGCGGCATCGGCAAAGCCTTTCTCGCGCCCAGCACCGACCTCGCCGCCGTCGAGGCCCTATTGCGCGAAACGGCCTAAGCGTAAGTCCCGCGTCGGCTTCGGCCGCAACCGTTCACCGTGAGAGCCGCCATGGATAGCATGACGCTTCTTCTGCTCGTCGCCATCGCCCTGCTGATGGTGATCTCGGCCTTTTTTTCAGGCGCCGAAACGGCGCTTACCGCCGCGACGCGCGCGCAAATCCTGCAAATGGAGAAGCGCGGCGACAAGCGCGCGACGCTGGTCAAGGCCCTGCGCAAGGACCGCGAGCGGCTGATCGCGACAATTCTGCTCGGCAACAATCTCGTCAGCGTGCTCGCCGCCGCCCTCGCCACCGGCCTGCTCGTCGGCCTCTACGGCCCGATCGGCGTGCTCTACGCGACGGTCGCCATGACGGTGCTGCTGGTGATCTTCTCGGAAATCCTGCCGAAAACCTATGCCTTGCAGAACGCCGTGCCGGCGGCGCTGGCGATCGCCCGGCCGCTCGCCATCGTCGTCGATATTCTCGCGCCCTTCGCCGCCGGCCTGCGGCTGGTCGCCACGGGCCTGCTCCGCCTGTTCGGCAAGGCTGGCGCCACCGCGACGCTGGTGACGCCGACGCAGGCGCTGCGCGGCGCCATCGACGTCCTGGCGCAGGACGCCGGCGGCGAGATCGACCAGGAGCGAAAGATGCTGCACAGCATTCTGGAACTCGACGAGGTCGAAGTCGGCGAGATCATGATCCACCGCCAGAACGTGACGACGATCGACATCGATGCGCCGCTCGACGAAATCATGGACCGCATCGCCGCCAGCCCCTTCACCCGCATGCCGATCTGGCGCGACCGTTCCGAGAACATCATCGGCATCCTCCATATCAAAGCGCTGCTGCAGCTGATCCGCAAACAGCCGCAGGGCGGCTGGCGGCGCATCGACCTCCTGTCACTGGCCGCCGAACCGTGGTTCGTGCCCGAGCAGACCTCGCTGCTCGAACAGCTCCAGGCCTTCCGCAAACGGCGCGAACATTTTGCCGTCGTCGTCGACGAATATGGCGCGGTGCTCGGCATCGTCACGCTTGAAGATATTCTGGAGGAAATCGTCGGCGACATCGCCGACGAGCATGACGTGGTGGCGCGCGGCGTCCGCCCGATGGCCGACGGCGCCATCGTCACCGAAGGCACCGTGACGATCCGCGATCTCAATCGCCAGTTCGGGTGGAACCTGCCGGCCGACGAGGCGGCGACCATCGCCGGCCTCGTGCTGCACGAATCGCGGCAAATTCCCGAAGTCGGCCAGATGTTCGTGTTCCACGATTTCCGCTTCGAAATCTTGCGGCGCCAGCGCAATCAGATCACCCTGCTCAAGATCACGCCGCAAATCGCCGCCAATGACCAGGACGCCCAGAGCGCCGCCGACGAGGTGCGTCACGCCGGCGCTTAAAGCGCCGGCTCGATAAGCCGGCGCGCTACGCGCCCCGGGGCCTGAGCCCCGGCACTACGAGGAGAGAGAGCCATGCCGTTGAGCGAACCGCAGTCCCGCCAGGAACGCCACCACCGCCGCATCGACATGCGCGGCTACCGCCGCGACGACGGCCTGTGGGACATCGAGGGCGTGTTGCGCGACGTCAAGAGCTACGATTTCACCAACGAGACGCGCGGCACCATCACCGCCGGCACGGCGCTGCACGACATGTGGATTCGCCTGACGGTCGACGAGACCTTGACCGTGCAGGACGTCGAAGTGGCGATGGACGCCAGCCCGCATCCGGTCTGCCCCGCGATCACCCCGGTCTTCGCCAAGCTCAAGGGCCTGCGCATCGCCCCGGGCTGGAACCGCAAAGTGCGCGAATTGCTCGGCGGCGTGCGCGGCTGCACCCATCTGGTCGAGATGCTCGGGCCGCTCGCCACCGTCGCCTATCAGAGCGTCGGCGTCTCCAAAGTGCCGCTGCCGGACGGCGGCACGCTGGGCGCGCCGGCCGATCCGACGCGCCGGCCCAAGCGCATCGACAGCTGCCACGCGCTCGCCGCCGACGGCGAGGTCGTGCGCAAGCGCTGGCCGGCGTTCTACAGCGGCCCCAAAGCGCCTTAAAGCGAGTGAGCTAGTCCTGCGGACGCTTGCGCGCGGAAACCGCGCGCTTGGCGGGCTCGCGCGCCAAAAGCGCGATGCGGGCGCGCACCGAATCGTGCAACGCGTTACTCGGCGCCTCCGTCTTGCCGGGCACCGGGCGCGCGCCGGCGAGTCCGGCCAACGATTGGCCATGTCCGGCATGCGCATGGCCCGCCTCGGTGGCCGCGGCGCGAAAATAACCGACGATAAAGACGCGCAGTTTCGCCGTCAGGCTCGAGCCCTGCCGGATGGCGGCGACGACGCTGGCGATCTGATGGATGCTCAAACGTTCGCGGCGGGCGATTTCCGCCATGCAATCCCACATCTCCTGCTCCAGGCGAATGCTGGTGCGGCGACCGGACACGGTGACGTTACGACTGACAAGCATGGCGACGGATTCTCTAAAGCGCGCACTCTATCCGCGCAGCGCCGATTTTCAACCCACAAGTGTGTAGCAGCCGAACAATACAACCAACATCGCGGACGGAGAAAGCGTCACGCGCCGGCCGCCGCAAGCTCCGATGGCGCCGTCGTCGTCATGGCGAGCGCGTGAACGCCCTGGGCCATCTCGTCGGCCAATAGCTCATAGACCATTCGTTGACGTACGACGCGGTTCAAGCCCTCGAAGCGCGCGGAGACGATGGTGAGGCGGAAATGCGTTTCGCCGCCGGCGCGATGCGCGCTTTCCTGGCCGGCATGAAAATGCCCGGCGTGTTGCGCCGACTCGTCGACGATGTCGAGACGGCTCGGCGACAGCGCGGCGCGCAGTTTCTGTTCGATGGCGGCGGCGACGACGGACATGACGGCTTTCCCGGAAGGCAAACGACGGCCTGCCCAACATGGTAAACAGGCGCATGAGACGCGATGGCGGCGAAAGTGCCGTCCGCGGCAAAGGGCGTCAAGCAGCCATCCGGAGAGGTAGATTGACGCCCGGCTTGCGCCGGAGGAGGCAACGCCTCATATTTTAACGATGCCAAGGGCTAGAAACCATTCCGCGGCCGGGGCGACCCGGCCCGCCGGCGCCGCGCGGTCATGCGAGCGTCCCGATTGCAAAGGCGAAGGCGTCTATCGCGCGCCCAAGTCGCGCGATGCGTTGAACAGCCATATGTGGCTGTGCCTCGACCACATTCGCGAATTCAACAAATCCTGGGACTATTTCGCCGGGATGACGACCGACCAGATCGAGGCCCATGTGCGCCGCGACATCGTCGGCTGGCGGCCGACCTGGCCTTTGGGGCGCCTGAGCGCCCAACAGGCCGCGGCGGAGGAGCGAACCACCCGGAACGGCCCGAAAGGCAGCGGCACGCGGGGCACCAGCGGCGCGCGCGCCAAGGCCGCCGGCGAGGATTCCTTCGCCCGGGCCCATGATCCCTTCGGATTTTTCGACGAAAATGGCCCCGCGGCCGGGGTTGGCGGGCGAAAAGGCCGGGGAAAAGCCGGAAATGGCGCCTCGCCCGAGCAAAACAAGGCGTTGCGCACCATGGGGCTGCAATGGCCGCTCAGTCAGACGGATTTGAAACGCCGTTACAAGGAATTGGCGAAACGTCTGCATCCGGACGCCAATGGGGGCGACAAAGCTGCCGAAGAGCGGTTAAAATTGGTCAACCAAGCTTACGCCACCCTCAAAAACAGCGTCAGCGCCACCTGACGGTCCGGCTAAGAGCCCGGGCCGGCGGCGATCCTGACATTTTAATGCGGAACGAGCCGATGAGCACAGAAGCGATGAGCCCTTCCCGTCACCCTCTGGAGAATCCGGACATCGAGGTCTCGGTCCGCCAGGTCTTCGGCATCGATAGCGACATGATGGTGCCGGCCTTCAGCCAGGGCAGCGAGCATGTTCCGGACGGCGACGAGGCCTACCGCTTCGATCCCAACACCACATTGGCCATTCTCGCCGGCTTTGCCTACAACCGCCGCGTCATGATCCAGGGCTACCACGGCACCGGCAAATCGACCCATATCGAGCAGGTCGCCGCCCGCCTCAATTGGCCCTGTGTGCGCGTCAACCTCGACAGCCACATCTCGCGTATCGATCTGCTCGGCAAGGACGCGATCGTGCTGCGCGACGGCAAGCAGGTGACGGAATATCGCGAAGGCATCCTGCCCTGGGCGTTGCAGACCCCGACCGCGCTGGTGTTCGACGAATATGACGCCGGCCGCCCGGACGTCATGTTCGTCATCCAGCGCGTCTTGGAAGTCGACGGCAAGCTGACCCTGGTCGACCAGAACAAGGTCATCCGTCCCCACAAGTCGTTCCGCCTGTTCGCCACCGCCAACACCGTCGGCCTCGGCGACACCACCGGCCTCTATCACGGCACGCAGCAGCTCAACCAGGGCCAGCTCGACCGCTGGAACATCGTCGCCACCCTGAACTACCTGCCGCACGAGGACGAAACCAAGATCGTCGTCGCCAAGGTGCCGAGCTACGACACCGAGGAAGGCCGCAAGACCGTCGCCAACATGGTCTCGCTCGCCGACCTGACGCGCGCCGGATTCATCGCCGGCGACATCTCCACCGTCATGTCGCCGCGCACCGTCATCACCTGGGCCGAAAACGCGCGCATCTTCAAGGATGTCGGCTTCGCCTTCCGCTTGACCTTCCTCAACAAGTGCGACGAAGTCGAGCGCGCCACGGTGGCAGAGTATTACCAGCGCTGCTTCGATCAGGAGCTGCCCGAATCGGCCACGAGGATCCAGCTGGCGTGAGCCCCGCGGACGACAGCAAGAACCCGGCCCTGCCGACGGCGCATCGCGCGCCGGGCGCGCCCGATTCTGCGGCCGCCTCGAACGGCGCACCGACCGTCACCAAGCCGGCCGGCAAGGGCAGCCGCGGCCTGGCGAACAAGGACACGCCGGCCGAAGCCTTCAAGCGCGTCACCGCCGCCACCATGCGCGCGGTGTCGAACAAGCCCGAACTATCCGTCGACTTCACGCCAGATCCGGCGCGCGTACGCGGCATGCGCGCCCGCCTGCAACCGCCGTCGCGCGACTTGCCGTCCGACGAAGTCGCGCGTATCCGCGGCGAGGCCGACGCCAGGGCCCTGAAGCTGCGCTATCACGACGAGGCGCTGCACAACAAGCACCAGCCGTCCGGCGAATCGGCGCGCAAGATCTTCGCCGAGGTCGAGCAGGCCCGTGTCGAAGCGCTCGGCGCCAAGCGCATGCAGGGCGTCGCCCACAATCTCGACGCCGCGCTCGAACAGCGCTGCAAGAACGTGGTCTATAACCGCGTCAACGAATACAGCAATGTGCCGGCCGCCGAAGTGATCGGCATGATCGCGCGCGAAAAGCTCACCGGGCGGGCGCCGCCCGAGAGCGTGCGCCATATGGTCGACGAATGGCGCAGCTGGGTCGAGGCTCGCGCCGGCAAGGACTTCGCCGAACTCGACAAGCATGTCGGCAGCCAGGTCAACTTCGCGCGCGCGCTCAGGAAACTCATCACCGACCTGTCGCTCAGCGACGAGGAAGCGGTCGAGGAAATGGACGCCGGCGCCGACAGCGAAGGCGAGCAGGACGACAAGACCGAGGACGAGACGTCCGGCGCCGATTCCGAGGACGCCCAATCCGCCGATTCGCCGACCCAGGAAGAGGCCGGCAGCCAGGAAGAAGAAGGCGAGGAAGGCGCGGCCGAAGACGCCATGGACGACATGAATGCGGGCGCCGGCGACGGCGACGGCCTGCCACCTGACATGCGCTGGCAGCCGCCAAACCGCAATCAAGGCCTCGACCAGAACAATTACCGCGCCTTCACCACCGCCTTCGACGAAGTCGTGGACGCTGCCGATCTTTGCGAACCTGCCGAACTGTCGCGCCTGCGTAGCCATCTCGACAACCAGCTCACCAGCCTGCAAAGCGTCATCGGTCGTCTCGCCAACCGCCTGCAACGCAAGTTGATGGCCAAGCAGGCCCGCTCCTGGGACTTCGATCTCGACGAGGGCATGCTCGATGCCTCGCGTCTCGCCCGCGTCATCGTCAATCCGGTCTATTCCCTCTCCTACAAGATGGAGAAGGAGATGGATTTCCGCGACACGGTGGTCAGTCTGCTGATCGACAATTCCGGCTCGATGCGCGGCCGGCCGATCACGCTGGCCGCCATGAGCGCCGACATCCTGGCGCGCACCCTCGAGCGCTGCGGCGTCAAGGTCGAGATTCTCGGCTTCACCACGCGCGCCTGGAAGGGCGGCCAATCGCGCGAGAAGTGGCTCGCCGCCGGCAAGCCGGCCGCGCCCGGCCGCCTCAACGACCTGCGCCACATCATCTACAAAAGCTCCGACGCGCCGTGGCGCCGTACGCGCAAGAACCTCGGCCTGATGCTGCGCGAAGGCCTGCTGAAAGAGAACATCGACGGCGAGGCGCTGCTGTGGGCGCATAACCGCATCGTCAACCGGCCCGAACAGCGCCGCATCCTCATGGTTATTTCCGACGGCGCGCCGGTCGACGATTCGACGCTGTCGGTCAACCCGGGCAATTTCCTCGAAGCGCATCTGCGCCGCGTCATCGAATGGATCGAGAACTATTCGCCGGTCCAGCTCGTCGCGATCGGCATCGGCCATGACGTGACGCGCTATTATAACCGCGCTGTCACGATCGTTGATGCTGAGCAACTCGGCAGCACGATGATGGAAAAGCTCGCCGAACTGTTCGACGAGGAGGGCCCGGGCAAGGCCGACGGCGGTGAAAGCCACCGCGCCGAGCAGCTTGCGCGCCAGCGGGCGACCAAGAGCGCCGGCTCGACGCGCTAATAGGCCGCCGCGGCGGAGGAATCCGCCGATCCCCGGCCATGTTGCAGCGCCTTCTCACGGCGAGTTGATCCGGCGCGCAACACCTCGTCTGGCGAGCCTCCCGGCCTTTTGTTACCGTTCGCGACGTTCGGCGCATGACGCGCCGTGGGTCTCTCGACCGGGGGCCATCAAGACGGGGTAAGGGGATACACATATGCCTTTGGATCAACGGATTATCGATCTCTACGACGAATATACCCATGAGGGCCTGGAGCGCCGCGTCTTCCTCGAGCGCGCCGCCAAGATCACGGGCAGCGTGGCCGCTGCGGCAGCAGCCTTCGACATGATCGCGCCGAACTACGCCCTCGCCCAGATGGTGAAGCCCGACGACGCGCGCCTCGACAGCAAGATGGTGACGTGGCAAGGCGCCGACTTGATGACCGGCTACCTCGTTCGCCCCAAGGGCGCCACGAAGCTGCCGGGCGTCGTCGTCATCCACGAGAACCGCGGCCTCAACCCGCACATCCAGGACGTCGCCCGCCGCATCGCCCTCGAAGGCTTCGTCGTGCTCGCGCCCGACGCGCTCTCCCCGATCGGCGGCGCGCCGGCCAATCAGGAGGAAGCGGTGAAGCTGATCGGCCAAGTCAGCAAGGACATGCCCAAGGTCGTGCGCAACTTCGTCGCCGGCGTCGATTACCTGAAGAAAAGCGACCAGACGACCGGCAAGGTCGGCACCGTCGGTTTCTGCTGGGGTGGCGCCATGTCCAACATGATGGCCGTCAATTCCGCCGCCGACGCCGTGGTGGTCTATTACGGCCGCGCCGCCAATGCGGCGGACGCCGCGAAGATCAAGGCGCCGATTATCTTCCACCTCGCCGGCAACGACCCGAACGTGAACAACACCTATCCGGCCTACGAGGACGCTCTCAAGGCCGGCGGCAAGCCGTTCACCAAATATGTCTACGAAGGCGCTCAGCACGCCTTCAACAACGACACCGGCGGCGCACGCTACAACAAGGCGGCGGCCGACCAGGCCTGGGCCCGCACCATCGCCTTCTTCAAGCAGAACTTGAAATAGGCTGCGGGCGGCAACAAAACCGCGGACAACGAAAAAAGGCCGGGCGAAACGCCCGGCCTTTTCTATTTCGTCAGATCGCGGCTGTTAGGCGGCGGCGCCTTCGAGCTTGCGCTGGATGCGCGCGCGCAGGCGGCGGTAGGTCGGCGACAGCTCGGCGGCCGAGAGCTTCAGCAAGTAGCTGTCGAGGCCGCCGTTGTGCTCGATCGAGCGGATGGCGTTGGTCGACAGACGCAGACGGATCGACTGACCGAGCGCATCGCTGATCATCGAGATGTGCTGCAGGTTCGGCAGGAACTTGCGGCCGCTCTTGTTGTTGGCGTGGCTGACCTTGTGGCCGCACATCACGCCCTTACCCGTCACTCCGCAGCGTCGCGCCATAACCGTATCCTCAAAAGGGACCCGGCGGGGATTGGCCCGGCTGGCCGATGTTCTGCTGTCTCGCTTAAGGGGCCGGCGCGCTCGCCGCGCCAAGGGCCCGTAAAGAGGCCGCTTTTTACGAAAAACGGCCTGGCAGGTCAAGGGTATTCGGGCGATACCCGAGGCATCGCCCCGCCAGCATTAAGACATAAAATCTAATTATATCAATTAGTTATATGCGGGACTCAGGTCATCCGCCCGAGCGTGCGCGACAGCAGAACATAGAGCTTGCCGATATCCGAGGTGACGAAGGTCGAACTCAGGAGGTTTTCCGGGTCGCTTTCCTTGGCCTGGTTGAGCAGGCTCTCGAACTGCTCCAGGTAGCGCGTGACGAAGCGGCGGAAGGTGTCGTCCGACTCGTAGCGGGCCTTGATGACCTCCTGGGTCTTGTTCTCGCCGCCGCCGATCAGGTTGCGGATGAAGGCGCCCTTGTCGCCCTTGGCATAGCCGCGCCACAACTTCTCGGCTTCGGCCTTGTCCAGGATGCGGCTGATATCGATGCCGATGGAGTTGAGATCCTCGACGATGAATTTCGAGGCGCGCAGGAAGGTGTCGCGCCGCGAATCCAACAGCCCGGCGCGGACGCGGGACGCCTCAGCCGCCGCATGCTCGGAGGCCTGCAGCAAGGCGTCGGTCTGGCTCTCGAAGGCGCTGGCGATGTCATGCGCCTTGGCGGCGGCCGCTTCCAGCGCCTTGACGTAGTCGCTCGTCTGCATCTGCAGCTGCGAGCCCGACTGAGTAACCTGATCGCGCGCCGTCTCGCCGGCGCGGGTCATTTCCTGGCCCTGCTGGCGGAACAGCGCGCCGATGGCATGCATCTGCTCGGAGATCTGCCGCGAAACCGCCTGGAACTCGTTGGTGCTGACGTTGAACGCGGCGCGGTTGTCTTCGATATGGCGGTTGGCGAGGCGCGACGATTGGCCGAGCGTTTCCGCCTCGCGCCCCAGTGCCTCGCCCACTTCGCGCAATTGCGCCGTCGCGTCGCGCGTGACCTTGGCGACGTCCTCGCCGCGCCGGCGCAGAATCTCGCCGAGGCTCTCGGCTTTGTCCGCCGCCTCTTCCGAGCCGCGCACCAGATTGGCTGATTGGCGCTTGAGGGTCTCCTCGATGCTCTCGACGCGCGTCGCCAGCTGTTCGGCGAGGCTGGCGAAGGTTTCTTCCTGCTCGCGCAGCATGCGGCGGAGCGACTCGCCGCGCGTTTCCTCGCGCGCGACCAGATTCTCGGCCAAGCGCTCGAACGCCTCGGCCTGTTCCTGCATGAGCTTGCGGATATCCTCGCCCTTGACGCCGGCACGGTCTGCCGCGGCGATGAGAGCGGCGGCCTGCCGGGTGAAGGCATCGCCGATGCGGGCCGCCTCGTCGGCCGCATGAGCGGCGGCGGCGCGCACCGATTCGGTCTGCTCGCCGAGCATGAGTTTGACGTCTTCGGCCTTGCCGGCGGCATGGTCGGCGGCGCGGCTGAGCGCCTCGGCCTGGCGCTCCATCAGGGTGGCGGTCTTGTCGGTGAGCGTAGCCGCGGCTTCGGAGGCGGCCTGAATCTCGGCGGCGCGGGCGCCGAACCTGTCGCCGGCCTGGGCCAATTGCCCTTCGGCCTTTTCGGTCGCCCCGGCCAGATCGCCGGCGCGGCGCGCCAAGGCATCCGCCGCGCTCTGCAAGGCGGCGAGCGAGCGCTCCGCCGTCTGCTCGACGCTCTCGCCCTGACTGTTGAGATGACCGGTCGATTGCGCGAGCCGCGCGGCGGCGCGCTCGGCCGCATCCGGCAAGGCAACGATCCGGGCGCTGAAGGCGTCGGTCACCGACTTCAGTTCGTGGTTCATGCGCTCGGTCGCGGTGGTCAGGTTCTGCGCCTGGCCGGTGACCGTCTGGCCGATCTGCTGCGCCTGCACGGCAAGCCCGGCGTAGCTGTCCTTGAGCGCGTCGGCCTCCTGGCGGCAGCTTTCGCTCAAGCGGCTGACCCGCAGGATGGCTTGTTCGATGTCGCCGACCAGCGTGCGCAAATCGGTGTTGAGCGCTTCGCTCATCGCCCCGACCCGTTCGCTCGCCGAGGCGCTAGCGGCAGCGATCTGCGCCGCTTGGCGCTCGACCCCATCGGCCAAGGCGACGGCGGCGGCCTCGACCGCCTCGCGCGTCTCGCTCGTCGCGTCGCGCAAGCGCATGGCTTGCGCCTCGGTCGAGGCGCCGATGGCGCGCGTCATGTCCTCGACCTCGCGCAAGGCAGCGCGGGTCGCGTCGGCCAGCGCCGTCTGCTGCTCGTCGGCAGCGACCTCGATGGCGGCGGTCATCTCCTCGACGTCCTGGCGCACGGCGGCCATGGCGGCGGCCAGCTTGGCTTTCTGCTCGTCGACGACGGCGGCAAGCGCCGCCGTGGTGGCCGCGCCCTCGCGACGGGCGGCGTCGACGCCGTCGGCGAGCTTGGCGGCCTGCTCGGCGGCAGCCGCCGCAATGACGTCGGCAGCGTCGGCGGCGGCGCGGCGGGCGTCCGCCGCGGCATCGACCAGCTTGCTGTGCTGCTGGGCGATGGTGACGTCGAGCGCGGTGATGGTCGCCGCCGTCTCGCGGCGCGTCGTCTGCAGATGTTCGGCCAGGCGGTCGCTTTGGTCGGCGGCGGCGCCGGCGATGACGTCGGCGGCTTCGCCGGCGGCGCGGCGGACCTCGCCCGAGGCCTCGGCCAACTTGGCCTGCTGCCGGGCGATGGTATCGTCGAGCGCGCTGATGGTCGCCGCCGTTTCACGGCGCGTCGTCTGCAGATGTTCGTTCAGGCGGTCGGTTTGGTCGGCGGCGGCGCCGGCGATGACGTCGGTGGCTTCGCCGGCGGCGCGGCGGGCCTCGCCCGCAGCCTCGGCCAATTTGGCCTGTTGCTGCGCGACGGCGGCATCGAGCGCGGCGATGGTGGACGCCGTTTCGCGGCGCGTCGCCTGCAAGCCCTCGGTCAGGCGGTCCGATTGATCGGCGGCCGCGGCGGCGATCGCAGCCGTCACCTCCTCGACGTTCTGGCGCGCATCGGCGGCGACGCTGGCCAGTTCGGCCTTCTGCTCGTCGAACGCTGCGGCGAGCGAGGACAGAATGCCGGCGTTCTCGCGGCGCAGGCTCGCAACGCCGTCGGCCAATTTGGCCGCCTGATCGGCGGCGGCGGCAGCCATGACGCCGGCGGCCTCGTCGGCGCTGCGGCGGGCGTCCATCGCCGCGTCGGCGATCACGCCGCGCTGGCGCTCCGCGGCGGCGGCGACCGTGTCGGCGATGCCATCGATGCTGCGCGTCGTGGCCTCAATGGTTTCGGCCAGCTTGACGCGCTGGCGCGTCGTGGCATCGTCGATGGCGTCGGTCATGGCGCCGATTTCGCGCTGGGTCGCCGACGCCGCCTCGCTCAGGCGGGCGGCCTGCCGCTCGGCGGCGACATCGACCTCGGCCGATTGGCTGGCCAGGCGGGACGAAACCTCGTTCAAGGCGCCGGCCTGACGCTCCAGCATGGTCTCCAAGCGCTGGCCGGCGGCGACGGCGGCATCGCTCACGGCGGACAGTTCCTGCGCCTGGACGCGCAGCGCCGCGCTGACCAGTGCGACTCGCGATTCGGCATCCTCGACGGGATAGGTCAGGGCATCGAGACGGGCGGCCAGCAGATCGCGGGTATGGGCCAGGCGGCGGCCGACCACGGCGTAGAGCAGTACGAGCCAGAGGAAGGCGAGCGGCGCGAAGACCCCGGCGATAAAGATGCCAAGCTCATGCGGCAGCAGGAAGAAGAGGTTGTCCCAGCCGATCTGCTCGCCGATATAGTCGGCGCAGAGAACAAGCCAGATCGCGCTCAGCACGGCACCGACGACGACCATCAAGGCGAACTGTTTTTTTGCTGGCGTCATCGCGCCTCAATCCCCAATCCCCCGGCGGAGCCGGCGGCGGCCCTCGCAGGGTCGCCGGCGACGATCTGACGACCGGCGGCGCGACTCCCGGGGTGGACCCTAAATGCTGGCAGGAACAGCGTAAAGGCGGAAAAGCCGGCAATTTTCGGCTTTGTCCCGCCGGTTCTTTTGCCGGATCGTTTTCTCGGCGCCGCTCAGTTCCAGCGGAAAGCCGGCACGGCCAGGGTGGGGATCGCGCCCAACCGCCGGCAGGCCGCGTCGAGACGCGCCGGATCTGGATGCTCGCCATAGGCGAGACCCAACTCCTCGGCATGGATGCCGCTGGTGACCAGCGCCGAATCTATTCCGGCGGCCGAAGCGCCCTTGATGTCGGTGATCAGCGAATCGCCGACCGCGAGGATGCGCGACTTGTCGGCGAGCGCCATGACGCCGAGGCAGGCCTCGTAGGCGGCGGCGAAGGGCTTGCCGTGATAGGCGACGTCGCCGCCGAGCTCGCCGTAGCGCGCGGCCAGCGTGCCGGCGCAGATCAACCGCGTGCCGCCGCGGATGACCTCGAGGTCGGGATTGGCGCAGATCATCGGCAGACGGAGCTTGGCGCAGGCCTGTAGCACGTTTTCGAAGTCCGACAGTTGCTCCTCGTCGCGCCACGGCCCGGTGTTGAGGACAAAATCCGCCTGCTCCGGCTTGGCCTGCCATTCGACATCGAGCCCGGCCCACAGACCGTGGTCGCGCTCGGGCCCGATATGGATGAAGCGCCGGCCGAGCTTGGCATGCCAGACGTCGTTCTTGGTCTTGATGGCGCGCCAGGTCAGCTCGCCCGATGTCACGACGCCGTCATAGAGCGCGCGGGCGATGCCCATGGCGATCATCGCCTCGACCACGCCTTCGGCGCGGCGCGGCGCGTTCGACAGCAGCACCACGCGTTTGCCGGCGGCCTTCAGAGCGGTCAGGCAGGCGATGGCATCGGGATAAGGCTGATGGCCGTCATGCACCACGCCCCACAGATCGAGAACGAACCCGTCGTATTTGTCGGCAACGGCGGACAGATGAGGCAGCAGGGTGATGGACATGGAAAACGGCGCACCATGGCTGAAGGGAGCGGCCCTTGTGCCATGTGCGCCAAGCGAAGGAAAGCGGGAAACGCGGCGCCGGAAGGCCGCGCCGAACGCCTAGTTCTGGCTGTCTTTCGACAGGCGCGGCTCGCCGAACAGGTAGCCCTGGCCGAAGTCGATATTGTGATCGAGCAACTCGACCAGTTCGCCGTCCTTCTCGATTTTCGAAACGATCATGTCGATGCCGTTGCGGTCGAGGTCGCGCTTCAGTGCGCGCATGTCGGCCGGCTGTTCCTGCAGGAAGCGCGACGTATCGATCTTGACGTATTTGAAGTGACGCTTGGCCAATTCCTGCGGATCGAGATCGAGACGCTGGACATGGTCCATCGAGAAATAGAAGCCGAGCCGCGCCAGGGCATAAAGATCCTGCGAGACTTCGTGCCAATGGCTGGTGATGTCTTCCTGGGCGAATTCGAAGGTGAGCTGGGAGGCCAACTCGCGATTGTCGGCCATGAATTCGATGAATTCGCGGAAGAAGGCGCGATCGACCAGGGTGTGGACCGAGATATTGCAGAAGAAGCCGAGATTATGCTTATGGCGCTGGGCTTTGCGCACGAGCTGGATGCAGCGGAATAGCAGCATGTTGTCGATGGCGCTGAGCGATCCGTCGCGCCGCGCCACATCGATATATTGCTCGGGCAGGATCATGCTGCCGTCTTCCGCGCGAATGCGCGAGAAGCATTCGTAAAAGCGCGGCTTGCGCTGCGGCAGGCTGACGATCGGCTGCAGAAAGAGATCGACGCGGTCGCGCTTGAGGCCTTCGCGGACGATGTCGAGCACCTGCTCGTCGGTCAGATTGGTGCGCACCACGTCGGTGCGCAGAATATCTGGGCGCGCTGTCTCGGCGCGGCCGAGATCGGTACGCACTTCGGCCGGCTTGGCACCGGGACCGGGAATGATGCGGGCGCCGCCGCCGGCGACGCGGCGCTCGCCGGCGCTGCGTTGATCGCGCGCCTCGACCTGCACGTCGGACAGCTGGGTGATCAAGCTCTGCAACACCCGCACTTCCGAGACGACCTTTTCGAGATGCTGCTCGCGCGCATCGACATTCTCGGTCGCTTCGGCGAGGCCCTGGCGCACGGTGCGCGCCTCTTCGCGCAACAGGCCAGCTTCATCGGACAACCGGCCAATGACGGAATAGAGGCCGCGAATGTCGGCGGCGAAGGCGGCGTCGCGCTCGGCGCGCGCCAAATGCTCGTGAAGGACGGCGCCGAGAACGAAGACGCCGATGCCTGCGGCCAAGGCGAAGCTGGCGCCCAGGGCGGGCAGCAGATTGGGCAGCAAGAGCGCCGTGGCGACGGCGAACAGGCCGTAAGCCAGGATGCCGAACAGATGCTTGAAGGCGGACATGGGTGGCGCGTCCCCGGAAAGAATGGCTCGGTCGAATGTCTAGGCCGGCGGCAGCCCTCCCGGGCCCCGCGCAAACCGATGGCGCCGACTTTGCCCCGGGATATCTTGCAATATGGTTAAGAAATGCTTCCGGGGCCGCGCGGCCGGGAGCGGAAAAAATGGGAGAAAATCGCCGATTAACCCGTTATTTGAGCGATGTCCGCGGCGGGCAGGACGGCGGCCACGGCGGCCTTCGGGAGCGGCGAATAAAGGTGGGGAAAGAGCGCCCCGCCCCGGCTCGCCTCCCAGCGCACATCGACGCCGAGACCTGCCAAATCGGCCGTCCGCACGGCCAAAATCACAAGCCCCTCGGGCCCGGGGAAATGCCGGGAAAAACTCTCGGCCAATTGCTCACGCACGGAGAAGTGCAGGAACCCGTCGGCCAGGGAACGGGAACTTCCCGCATAGGGACCCGTTATACCTGAGCTTAGCCAATCGGCTTGCGGGCAGATGTGAAAGATCAGGTCTGGCAACGGGTCGGGTGCGGTCGGCATGGCCCGAGTTTAACGCGGACGGCAGAGCGGCGACAACGCTTCAACCGTCCCTCGCCTGTCTGTAACCCCTAGCGAAGGAGATGCGTCTCATGCGACCGACCGAAAGTTCAGGTCTGGCGGCGGATGGCGCGGCATACAACGCATGGGCGACAACAGACCAGACGGCTTCCTGCTCAAGAATGCCCGGTATGGGGCCGCATCCATGCTGAAGCATGACGATATTTGGCGCGCCATCGATGCCCTGGCCAGTTCGCGCGGTTTCAGCCCCTCGGGCCTCGCCCGCCGCGCCGGCCTGGACGCCACCAGCTTCAATCCGAGCAAACGAGTCGCCCTCAACGGCAAGCCGCGCTGGCCTTCGACCGAAAGCCTGTCCAAGGCGCTCGCCGCCGCCGACTGCAGCTTGGCGGAATTTCTCGGCCTCATGGGCGAGGATGGCCCAACGCGCCATATTCCGCTCCTCACGCTGGCCAAGGCCGCAGGAGAAGGCGCGTTCGACGAGAGCGGCGCCCCCTTGCGCGACAGTTGGGACGAAATCGAATTGCCCGGCGTGGTGGCGGAGATCCGCGACCCCGGCCTTTACGCGCTGAAGGTCGCCAGCGACGACATGGAGCCGACCTACCGTCAGGACGACGTGATGATCGTCTCGCCCGCCGCCCGCGTGCAGCGGGGCGACCGCCTCATCGCCCGCCTGCGCGACGGCAGCGTGACGGTGCGCGAATTGGTCGGCCGCACCTCCGATCATATCGAATGGGCGACGCTGGACTCCGCCCATGCCACCACGCGGCTCGATATCGGCGAAGTGCTGTGGATGGCGCGCATCCTCTGGGTCAGCCAGTAACGATCCGCCGCCCGCATCGGCGGTTCTGCCGCGCTGCCGCGCGGGCTATACTGCCGCCATGACATCCCTACATCTGATCGACGGCCGCTGGGTCGAAGGCAATCCGCCCCTGCTCGGCCCCATGGCCAACGCCTTCTGGATGGCCTCTGTCGCCTTCGACGGCGCGCGCGCCTTCGACGGCGTCGCGCCCGACCTCGGCCGCCATGCCGCGCGGTTGCTGCGCTCGGCCAAAGTGCTCGGTCTCGAGCCGACCGTGAGCGCCGAGGAGATCGTGGCGCGCGCCTGGGACGGCATCAAAAAATTCCCCCCGGGCAGCGAACTTTACATCCGACCGGTGTTTTACGCCGAGGACGGCTTCGTCATCCCCAAGCCCGAGAGCACCAAGTTCGTGCTGACGCTCTTCGAGGCGCCGATGCCCGAGCCCAAGGGCTTCAGCGCCACCCTGTCGGACACGCGCCGGCCGACGCCGGAAAGCGCGCCCACCCTGGCGAAAGCCAGCGCGCTCTATCCGCAAAACGCCGAAGCGATGCGCCGCGCGCGCGCCAAGGGCTTTTCCAATGCCGTGGTGCTCGATGCCGCCGGCAATGTCGCCGAATTCGCCACCGCCAATCTGTTTATCGCCAAGGACGGCCAGCTGCATACCCCGGCGCCCAACGGCTGCTTCCTCGACGGGATCACGCGCCAGCGCGTCATCGGCCTGTTGCGCGATGCCGGCGTCGAGGTGATCGAGCGCGCCTTGTCCTATGCGGATTTACTGGCCGCCGACGAGATTTTCTCCACCGGCAATTACGCCAAGGTCACGCCGCTGATCAAGATCGAGACGCGCGACCTGCCGCCGGGGCCGTTCTATCAGCAGGCCCGCGCGCTTTATTTCGAGTGGGCCAAGGCGACATAAGCTCCGGCCAGACGGCCCTGCCAGAACGCCAGCAAGGGCACGACGACCAGTTCCAGCCCCAAGCCCATGACATGGCCGGCGGACGGAACCCCGACGAGCAGCAAGGACGCGAGCCGCGCCAAGCCGCCGAGCACCACGACGCCGGCGGTGAAGCGGAACAGCAGGGTCTTGCGCTCAATGCCGGACACGCAGGCATAGAAGGCCAAGCCGACAGCCAGGAAGATTCCCGACAGATAGCGGAAATGGCTGTCGAGATCGACGCTCGGCGTCAGCGTCCCTTGCAGAAAATCCGGTCCGAAGATCACCCCGTACAAGCCGACCGTGACCGGAACCAAGCCAAGCAAAGAGACGATGCATTGCAGCAAGCGTTTGCTGATCGCATAGGTCATCCGTTCGCCTCCCGACGTTCGTATTCCGAGTAACGCTCCGCCACACATAAGGTTTGCATGCCGACGCCCCGCTGGTTTTTTTATCTTCTGCCCCTCGTCGCCTGGCTGCCAGGTTGTTCCGGGGCCGATTTCGTCAATTCCATGGTGCCGCGCGAAGGCTATCGCGTCGTCAAGGACCTCGCCTACGGCACGGAACCCCGCCAACAGCTCGACGTCTATATCCCCGACGCCGCGCCGGCCAGCCTGCCCACCGTCCTGTTCCTCTACGGCGGCGGCTGGACCGCCGGATCGAAGGCCGACTATCTCTTCGTCGGCGAGGCCTTCGCCGCGCGCGGCTATGCCGTGGTGATCGCCGATTACCGGCTCTACCCCGAAGTTAGGTATCCCGCCTTTCTCGAAGACAACGCCGCCGCCGTCGCCTGGGTGAAGCGCCGCATGGCAGCCGAGACCGGCACGGCGCCCAACGCGCTCTATCTCGTCGGCCATTCCGCCGGCGCCTACAACGCCGCGATGCTGACGCTCGATGCGCGCTGGCTGGCGGCGCAGAATATGCGCGCTTGCGACACGGTCGATGCCTTCGTCGGCTTGGCGGGCCCTTACGATTTTCGGCCGCTCACCGGGCGCAGCCTGCCCGCCATCTTCGGCGGCCCCTCGCCGGCCGGCGTGATGCCGCTCGATCATGTCGTCGGCTCACCGCCGCCGATGCTGCTCATCAGCGGCCTCAACGACACCACGGTGCGCCCGGCCAACAGCCGCAACCTCGCCGCGAAGGCGCGCGCGGCGGGCGGCGAGGTCGAGGAGAAATATTATCCGGATATCGGCCATATCTGGCTGGCCGGCAGCCTCGGCGCGCCGCTGCAACATATGGCGCCGACGCTCAACGACATCGACGCCTTTCTGAAGGCGCGGCCGCGCGGCGGCTGCGCGCCATAATATTCCACTCGTCATGCCGGCACTTGTTGCGGGCATCCACGGCTTGCGATTCTCAAATAAGTAAAGTCATGGATGGCCGGAACAAGTCCGGCCATGACGACGAATAAAGAACGAGGCTCCTAAGCCGCCGCCAAGTCCTCGCCTTTGATCGCGCGGCGGATCAGTGCCTGCGTTTCCGGCACGCCATACAGCGCGATGAAGCTGCCCATGCGCGGGCCTTGCGTCTGGCCGAGCAGAATCTCGTAGAGCGCGCCGAACCAGGCGCGCAGCTCGCTGAAGCCGTGGCGCTTGCCGACTTCGAACACCTGGTTCTGAATCTCCTCGGGCGTCGCGCCGGCCGGCAGCGCCGCCAAGGTCGCCGCCAAATCCTCCAGCGCCGCCAACTCGACGTCGCTCGCCTTGCGGTAGGTCTTGGCCGGCTTCACGAAGTCGCGGTAATAGGCGACGGCATAGCCGACCAGCTTGTCGAGAATCGGCGCGGTCGCCGGCGTCGCCTGCGGCGCGTAGCGCGAGATGAAGCTCCACAGCAGGCTCTTGTCGTGCGCGTTGCAGACGCTAGCGAGGTTCAGCAGCATGCCGAAGCTGATGCTGGCCTCCTCATGCGGCGGCTGGCCGTTATGGATATGCCAGGCCGGATTCTGCAGCTTCTTCGCCATGTCCTCGCCCGGAAACTTCTCGAGGAAGGTCAGGTAGTCGTCGACATGGCGCGGGATGACGTCGAAGTAGAGACGCTTGGCCTTGCGCGGCGAATTGAACATATAGAGCGCCAAGCTCTCGGGCGGCGCGTAGGTCAGCCACTCGTCGACGGTCAGGCCGTTGCCCTTCGACTTGGAGATCTTCTGGCCCTTGTCGTCGAGGAACAGCTCGTAGGTGAAGCTCTCGGGCGGCGTGCCGCCGAGGATGCGGCAGATCTGCGTCGAGAGCTTGACCGAATCGATCAGGTCCTTGCCCGACATCTCGTAATCGACGGCGAAGGCGGCCCAGCGCATGGCCCAGTCGCACTTCCACTGCAATTTCACATGGCCGCCGGTGACCGGCGTCTCGACCAACGTGCCGTCCTCGTCGCGATAGACGATGGTGCCGGCATCGACATTGCGCTCGACCACGGGAACCTGCAGCACCACGCCGGTCTTGGGCGAGATCGGCAGGAAGGGCGAATAGGTCGCCTGGCGCTCGGCGCGGAGGCTCGGCAGCATGACGTTCATCACTGCGTCGTAATTCGCCAGCACCTTGAGCAGGGTCTCGTCGAACGTGCCGGCCTTGTAGCAGGCGGTGGCGCTGCGGAATTCATATTCGAAGCCGAAGGTATCCAAGAACGTGCGCAGGCGGGCGTTATTATGATGGCCGAAGCTCTCATGCGTGCCGAAGGGATCGGGAATCGAGGTGAGCGGCTTGCCGAGATGGCGCGTCACCATCTCCTGGTTCGGCACGTTGTCGGGCACGCGGCGCAGACCGTCCATATCGTCGGAGAAGGCGACGAGCTTGGTCGGCACATCGGAGAGCAGCTTGAAGGCGTTGCGCACCATGGTGGTGCGCGCCACCTCGCCGAAGGTGCCGATATGCGGCAGGCCGGACGGGCCGTAGCCGGTCTCGAATAGCACATAGCCTTTGGCCGGCGCTTTACCGTTGAGGCGGGCCAGCACTTTGCGGGCCTCCTCGAAGGGCCAAGCGTTGCTGGCGAGGGCAAGGGCGCGCAGATCGTCGGACACGGCGGGTCAACCTGAAGTGGGATGGGTCCGGCAACCTAGGGGCCGGCGCGGAACCCGTCAACTCCCTGCGGACAGCCGCCCAGTCCATAAAATACCCCACGCAAAAATGACGGAACCGGGCCGATCCGGCGCCCGTTGGCCATCATGCGCTTTGAGCGCGTAGCGCCGAAAGCGAGACCGATGAAAAGCCAGAATCACGCCTATGTCCCGGAACTCGACCAGCTGCGGGGGCTCGCCGCTGTACTAGTGCTCTATTACCACTCCATCCAGCGCGGCTTTTACGCCATGGGCAACGACGGCTGGATCGTCGGCGGCTCGCCCTTCGAGAGCCTGATTTACGAGGGGCACACCGCCGTGTCGCTGTTCCTGGTGCTGAGCGGCTTCCTCCTCGCCCGCGGCCTGATCGGCAAGCAAGTGGTATACGGCAAATTCCTGAAGAACCGCGCGCTGCGGGTTTTGCCGCTGATGGTGTTCCTCGTCGTCTTCGCCATCTACGGCAGCAACAATTATTCCCTGGCCGAACTGATCGCGCCGTTCCTGCTGCTCACCAACACACCGATCGTCTTCGCCGATCAGACCGAATTGACCGGCACCCTCTGGACGATCACCGTTCTGTTCCAGTTCTATCTGATCGCGCCGCTGCTCTTCGTCTTCATGGCGCGCATGGGCGCATGGCGCTTCCTGCTGCCCGCCGTCGCGCTGATCTTCATCGTCAAATGCATCGTGCTCTACGCCAATCGCAACGACGCCGACGAATTGTTCATCATCTCCTACTATTCTATCGTCGGCCGGCTGAACCAGTTTCTTGTCGGCTTGGCGCTTGCCGTGCTGTGGCCGACGCTGATGCGCCTGCTGGCGGCGCGCTGGGCCGGTGCCCTCGCTCTCGCCGTGAGCTTCGCGGCGATTCTGGCCTATTGCGCGCAGTTGAACGCGGCGGGCGGCATTATGGACTGGCAAAGCTGGCATGTGCTGGTGCCGGAGATCGAAGCTCTGCTCTGGGCAGCCTTCATCGCCGGCTTCGTCGCCGCGCGGCCGCTCGCGCTGCCCTGGCTCGGTCGCGTCGCCGCCGGCGTCGGCCTGATCAGCTATAGCCTCTATATCTTCCATTGGCCGATCCACGTGATCGCGTGGAACGTCTTCGGCACGGACGAGCCCTTGATGCTCGATACCCTGAGCGATGCGGCCTGGTTCACCACGCTGGTCGTGCTGCCCGCCAGCCTGCTGGTTGCCGGGCTGTCCTACTGGTGCATCGAGCGGCCATTCCTGATGCTGCGCAGCCGTTATGTAGCGCCGGAACCGGCGCCCGGCGAGGTCCGCCGGGCGGCTTGATCTAGGCGAGCAAGCTCAAAGGCTTATAGGCGCCGAGACGGCCGATGTCGCCTTTGTAGCCCCACCAGTTGCGCGCCACGGTGGCATAGACTGCCCGGTAGTCCGTGCTGAACTTGAGATCGCCGGCGTCCAGGTCGTCCAGGCTGGGCTGGGCGCCGTGGAAGCCGCCCTTCACCCGACCGCCCATCACCAGATGCGGCGCGGCGGTGCCGTGGTCGGTGCCCTTGCTGGCATTCTCGTTGGCGCGCCGGCCGAACTCGGAATAGGTCATCACCAGCACGTCGTTCCAATGGCCGGTCTGGATCATCGCGGCACGGAAGGCGGCCAAGCCCTCGGCAAGCTGCTTGAGCAGGTTCTCATGCTGGCCGCGCTGATTGACATGCGTGTCGAAACTGCCGAGCGAGACCTTCAGCACCGGCACGGAGGCCTTGGCCATGATCAGTTGGGTCGCGATCTTGAGCTGATTGCCGAAGCCGTTGCCCGGAAAGGCCACCGGCAGGGCGGGCGGCTCGGCGAACAGCGGCGCCAGCTTGGTCGAGGCGTCGAGCAATTCGGCGCGCGTACGCAAGAGATGCCCGAGCGCGCCGCCGCCGGCGCTGGCCTTGGCCGCCTGAATTTTCTGCGCCTGGGAGATGAACTGGTCCGGCTTGTCCATGATGACGTTGCGCATCGCTGCGCCGGTGAGCGGGCCGAATTCGTAATCGCCGATGATAATGCCATCGGCGGCCTTGCCGACATTGCCGCGGAGCACGCTGGCGATCCAGCCTTCGCTGAGCATTTCCTCGCTCTTCGAGGCCGTCTCCCAAATCTCGATCGAGCGGAAATGCGAGCGGTTGGGCTGCGGATAGCCGACGCCGCGCAAAATGCCGAGCTGCCCGCCGTCCCAGGCGGCCATCAAGGGCTTAAGCGCCGGATGGAAGGCGAGTCCGTCGCCGAGCGTGACCATCTCGTTCTGGCCGAGCAACAGGCTGGGGCGCAGGCGGCGCAGGGTCTGCTCGCCGTAGGGGATGACGGTATTGAGCCCGTCATTGCCGCCTTTCAATTCGACCAGCACGAGGACGCGATTGCCGATGCTGCCGGCGGCCGGTTGCTTTTGAGCCGCTTGCGCGTAAGCGCGCATGCCGCCTGGCACAGCGCCATAGACGACAGGGACCAGCGCGCTGGCGCCAAGAAATTTGAGAGCGTCGCGGCGATTCATGATGCGCCTCATTTCAACTGATAGACGGGATCGAGGAACAAGGCGGCGAGACGGGCGCGGGCCGGCGCGTTGGCGGCAGGCGGATTGACCGGCGCTTTGGCAAGCAGCAGCGCGCGCAGGTCCGCCTCGATCGCCGCGCCCTTGGGGCCGGCCATCGATTCGTCGGTCGCGGCGGGCAGGCTCGGCAAGCGCCGCTGATTGCCCGCCATCATTTGTTGGGCGGGCCCCAGCCGGTCGCCGCGCAACAGGCGCTGCAGGAATTGCTCGCGCGCCAGCAGCGTGTCGGTACTGATCCAGGCGGTGTGGCCCGGCCAGCCCTTGACGTTGGGCGGATCGAAGATGTCCTGGCCGAGGCGGCGGCTGTAGCGCGCCAGCGAATCGCCGTCGACCGGCGTGTTTTCGAAGAAGCGCACGGTGCCGACGAGAAACTCGACCGGCGACTTGATCAGCTCGCCGCGATTTTTCTGCGCCCAGAAAGCATCGGAGTTAAGCATCGCCTTCATCAGCGGCTTGATCTCGTAATTCCAGTCGCGGAACACGGCGGCCAGGCGCTGCACCTCTTTTGCGTCCGGCGTCGGCGAGATGAATTCGCGCCACAGCTTCTCTGTGATGAATTCGGCCGTGCGCGGCTGCTGCAAGATCAGCTTGAGGATATCGTCGCCGTCGAAGCGGCCGGTGCGGCCGAGGAAGGTCTTGCTGTCGGGATCATGGATGCGGACATTCTCGAGGAAGCGCGCGCGGTCGGGCGTCGTCGTCCAGCCGGTGAAGGCGCGAGCTGCATTCTTGATGTCCTGCTCGCTGTAATGCCCTTCGCCGAGGGTGAACAGCTCCAGCAACTCGCGGGCGAAATTCTCGTTGGGCCGTTCCCAACGGTTCAGGCGGTTGTCGAGATAGTCGAGCATCACCGGATCGCGCGACACCTCGCGCAACAGCGTGGCGAAGCTGCCCAGACTCTCACGGCGCAGCAGCGCGTTCTGGCGATAATGCAGCACCGGCGAGCGCGTCTTGCGCAGCGACGAGGTGAAGTGATTGTGCCAGAACAGCGTCATGCGCTCGGTGAAGGGCGACGGCGTGGCGAGCATCTCGTCGTACCACCAGGCCTTGATCTGCTGGACATGCTCGTTGGTCAGCTTCTGCTGGGCGGCGCGCTCTTCGGCGTTCAACTTGCCGAGGGCCGGAAAGGCCGGCTTGCCGTCGTTGAGCCAGGCCGGGCCCGGCGTGGTCGCCGTGGTGCGGGCGTTGCCCAGGATCTTGTCCACGGCCTGGGCGCGCGTGAGCAGGGCCAGCTCGGCCGCGCCTTCCGCCGTCGCACCGAATCCGGTACGGGCGAGCAGATGACGCGCGTCGGCGGCGTCGAGCGCCCGCGCCTCGCCGAGGCTGGCGCCAAACAGTGCCAGGGCGACGAAGACGGCACGCAATAACGGGACGGTGATCGCTCGCATCGGGCGGCTCCGGCACAGTGAACGGCTTTTCCGAGGGCCGCAGAAGCGAGCGGCTGAAGATTATACGATGGCCGCCGGAGTTTCCGTCACCAGCGCCAACAAGCGGTTAATGACGCGCCTTTTAGCCGGCGCGCTTTTCCTCGCTGGCCCCTTTCCTCTCTGGTCTGACGCCGCGCCGCCCTTTACATTGGGGTAAATCATGAACAAGCCCACCTCAATGAAGATGACGGCCTCCTTCGCCCCCGTCCTGGTCGCCGGCATCAGCCGGGCGGTGGCGATCACCGCCGACGGCGAGATCGTCGAAATGCCGCCGCGCGAGATGGCGCGCCATCTCGGCCTGCATCGCCCCCGAGAGGGCGGCCTGTTCGAGAACGCCCCGCCGCTGCTCTGCCATGCGCCGGCCATCGCCCGGCGCCTCAACGTCCCGGTCTTCCCGGCGCGCGATCTCTTGGAACTCTACGCCTTCGTCTGCCCGGCCAAATTCTGCCTGCCGACGCCGCGCGGCCTGGCCGAAACCCTCGGCCTCAGCGTCGCGTCGGGCCTGCTGGCCGAAGCCGAAGCCCTGCAGGCCGCCGCCGGCGTCCTTCTCGACAAGCTGGCCAAGCTCGACGGCGAGCCCCAGCGAGAAGCCGCCGAGACCGCCCGGGTAATGGCCCGCGCCGGCTGGGCCTGGGGGCCCGAATGCATGGCCGCGCTCGGCACCCTCGCGCCGCAAGCGGATGCCCCGATGCCGGGCGTGACCAGTCTCTCGCCGCTCCGGGTCTGGACCAAGCTGCGCGAATGGCAGGACGAGCCGCCGCCGGCCCCGCCCGGCACGTTGGCGGTCGATCCCGTCGAGGCGCGCGAGCGTCTCGTCGATCTCGTCGGCCACACGAGAGAAGCCCGCACCCAGCAATCCGATTACGCAGCCGCCGCAGCCGCCGCCTTCGCGCCGCGCGACGCCGCCAGCGATCCGCGCATCGTGCTCGCCGAGGCCGGCACCGGCACCGGCAAGACGCTCGGCTATATCGCCCCGGCCAGCCTGTGGGCCGAGAAGAACAAGGGCGCGGTCTGGCTCAGTACCTACACGCGCAATCTGCAACGCCAGCTCGACGCCGAGCTCGACCGCCTGCACCCCGATCCGGCCGAGAAGGCGGCGCGCGTCGTCATCCGCAAGGGCCGCGAGAATTATCTCTGCCTCTTGAACCTCGAAGAGCAGGTCAACCGCGCCGCGGTGACGCCGCGCGAAACCGTGGCGACGGCGCTGATGGCGCGCTGGGCGCGGGCCACGCGCGACGGCGACATGGTCGGCGGCGATTTTCCCTCCTGGCTGGCGCAGCTGCTGGGCTACGCGCCGACTCTGGGTCTCGCCGACCGGCGCGGCGAATGCATCTATGCCGCCTGCGATCATTGGCGCAAATGCTTCATCGAAAAGACCGTGCGACGCGCCCGCCATGCCGACATCGTCGTCGCCAACCATGCGCTCGTCATGGCGCAAGCGGCGCTCGCCGGCCTCGACGACGCCAACGTGCCGACACGTTACGTGTTCGACGAGGGCCATCATCTGTTCGACGCCGCCGATTCCGCCTTCGCCGCCCATCTCGGCGGGCGCGAGACGGCGGAATTGCGCCGTTGGCTGCTCGGGGCGGAAACCACCACCGGCCGGCCGTCGCGCGCGCGCGGCCTGCAAAAGCGCATCGGCGATCTGTTTGCCGGCGACGGCGAGGCCGAAGATCTCTTGACCGGCGCCTTGAAGGCGGCGCGCATGCTGCCGGGCGACGGCTGGCAAAAGCGGCTCGGCGAGGATCAAGCCTTGTCCGGCGTGCCGCGCGGCGCGACGGAGGTCTTCCTCGGCTTCGTCCGCCAGCAGGTGCTGGCCCGCGCGCCCGACGCCGAGGCCGGTTATAGCCTGGAGGCGGAAAAGACGCCGCTGATCGGCGGCCTCGCCGCCGCCGCCCTCGCCCTCGACGAGGCCCTGCAAAGCCTGCAAACGCCGATCGCCAAGCTCGGCGCCAAAATGGCGCGCATGCTCGACGAGAAAGCCGACGAGCTGGATAGCGCGACGCGCCAGCGCATCGAAGGCGCCTTGAAAAGCCTGGAGCGCCGCGCCGCCATCCCGCTCGCCGCCTGGCGCGCCATGCTCGCGACCATCCACGAGGACGCGCCGCCCGATTTCGCCGACTGGTTCTCGGTCGAACGCATGGAGGGCCGCGAAGTCGACGTCGGCTTGCACCGCCATTGGGTCGATCCGTCCGTCCCCTTCGCGCGCAACGTGCTGGAGCCGGCGCATGGCGCGCTCATCACCTCGGCGACCTTACGCGATTCGGGGCCCGACATGGCAACGGACGATTGGCGCAGCGCCGAAGCGCGCAGCGGCGCGCGCCATCTGCCGAGCCCGGCAACCCATATCGCCGTGCCCTCGCCGTTCGACTATCCCGCCTGCACGCGGGTCTTCGTCGTCACCGACGTCGCCAAGGCCAATCCGGCCGCCGTGGCGAGCGCCTATCGCAGCTTATTTTTGGCATCGGGCGGCGGCGCGCTCGGGCTCTTCACCTCGATCGCGCGACTGCGCGACGTCCATTCACGCATCGCCCCGGCCCTCGAAGAGGCCGACATCACCCTGCTCGCCCAGCATATCGACGGGCTCGACACCGGCACCCTGGTCGACATCTTTCGCGCCGAAGAGGATAGCTGCCTGCTCGGCACCGATGCCGTGCGCGACGGCGTCGACGTGCCGGGCCGCGCCTTGCGCCTGATCGTGTTCGATCGCGTGCCCTGGCCGCGCCCCGACATTTTGCATAAGGCGCGCCGCCAAGTGTTCGGCGGCAAGACATGGGACGAGACGCTGGCGCGCCTCAAGCTCAAGCAGGCCTATGGCCGCTTGATCCGGCAGGCCGGCGACAGGGGCGTGTTCGTCATGCTCGATTCGGCGCTGCCGAGCCGGCTCGCCGCCGCTTTCCCGCCGGGAGTCGCCGTGCAGCGCCTCGGTTTGGCCGACGCGGTCAGCGAAATTAGGAACTTTTTCGCAAACTCCGGCGTTTCCCACCCGACGAAACCGGCTTAAAGCGGTAAGGTCATTTCCCTGCGACATTCCCCCCGCCCGCCAGAGGATTCTCATGAGTATCGACCATCACGACGCGCTGATCTACTCCATGCTGCTGGTCTCGGCGGCCGACGGCAACATGACCGACGCGGAAATGGCGACCATCGGCGAGATCGTCCGCCTGGCGCCGATCTTCGCCGACTTCGACATCGAGCGACTGCCCAAGGCGACCAAGTCCTTCGCCAAATTGATGAGCGATGAAGACGGCCTCGAAGGCGCGCTCAAGGAAGTGAAGAAGCATCTGCCGAAGCATCTGCGCGAGACGGCTTACGCCTTCGCGGTCGAGGTCGTCGCCGTCGATCAGGAAGCCAGCCAGGAAGAACTTCGCGTGTTGGAATTGATGCGCCACCGCCTCGATGTGGAGCGCCTCGTCGCCGCCGGCATCGAACGCGGCGC
>CAMAVH010000019.1 GCA_945861615.1 Rhizobium sp. Q54
TAACCTCCGGCGAGGCGGGAAAATCCAAGACTCAGCCTCTCGACATTTCGGCCGCCAAGGCCCAACTGAATTGGGCGCCGGCCTACAGCCTGGAGGCGGCCTTCGCCGACTATCTGGCGGACCTCCGCGCGATCGGTCCCGGGGCCAAGACACGGCTGGGCGGACGTTCCTAAAGTTTTGATTTGTTAAGGATTTCTGGCCTAACATTGAATTCGCAGCGGCGCGGTGCGACAACTCCGCTCCACCTTAGGGCGAACGGGTCCTTCGATCATGGCGACTTACGACGTTCTCATCATCGGCAGCGGCGCGGGCGGTCTCGGCGCGGCGCTCGCTTTGCCGGCGCATCTGTCGGTCGCCGTCGTGTCCAAGGGTCTGCTCGCCCAGGGCGCGACCAATTGGGCGCAGGGCGGCATCGCCAGCGTGCTCGGCGCCGATGATTCGTTCGATCTCCATGTCGAGGATACGCTGGTCGCCGGCGCGGGGCTCTGCCACGCGGACGCGGTGCGCTTCGTCGTCGAGCGTGCGCCGGCGGTCATCGACCGCCTCGCCGCCTACGGCATTGAACTGACGGAAGACCCGGCCGCGCTGCCGAACGGCGTACATTACCATCTGACGCGCGAGGGCGGTCACAGCCGCCGGCGCATCGTGCATGCGGCGGACGCCACGGGGCGCGCGGTGCAACTCTGCCTGCAGGAAGAATTGGCGCGCCGCCAGAACATCGCGGCGCTGGAGAACACGCTCGCCATCGACCTGATCATCGACCGCCATGCGCCGGGCGGCCCGCGTTGCGTCGGCGCCTGGCTGCTCGACCGAGCGACGGGCCGCGTCGTGCCGGCGCTGGCGCGTAGCGTCGTGCTCGCCACCGGCGGCGCCAGCAAGGTCTATCTCCATGCGACCAATCCGGAAGGGGCGACCGGCGACGGCATCGCCATGGCCTGGCGCGCCGGTTGCCGCGTCGCCAATATGGAATTCGTGCAGTTCCATCCGACCTGCCTTTACATGCCGGGCGACAAGCCGTTTCTCATCACCGAAGCGATGCGCGGCGAGGGTGGCCAATTGAAGCTGCCGGGGACGGATACCCGCTTCATGGTCGGCCAGCATCCGCTCGCCGAATTGGCGCCGCGCGATATCGTCGCCCGCGCCATCCATCATGAAATGACGACGCGCGGCCTGACCCATGTCGATCTCGACATCAGCCATCAGCCGGCGGCCTTCATCGAAGAACATTTCCCGACCATTGCGGCCCATTGCCGTGCGGTGGGCATCGACATCACCAGGCAGCCGATCCCAGTGGTGCCTGCCGCCCATTACACATGCGGCGGCATCGTCACCGACCTTGCCGCGCGTAGCGATCTCGCCGGGCTTTACGCGGTCGGCGAGTGCGCCTTCAGCGGTCTGCATGGCGCCAACCGCATGGCCTCCAATTCCTTGCTCGAATGCCTGGTTTTCGCCGATGCGGCGGCGGCCGATATCGTGCAGCGCTTCGACCCGGCTTTCGTGCCCTTGGTGCCGGCGTTCGACGCGCCTCCGGTCGGCAACGCCGCGCCGCCGCTGGAGGAGATCGTCGCCGGCTGGGCCGACGCGATCCGCGCCTTGATGTGGCGCGAGGCGGGCATCGTGCGCAGCGTCGAAGGCATGCAGGCGGCGCAGCTGGAATTGGCGCCGATAGCTCAGGCCGCGCGCGTCGCGACCCTGGCCAGCCGGCCGCGCGCCGACCTGATCGAAGCGGGCAATCTGGCCGCGATCGCCGAGATGATCCTGCGCTCGGCCTTGCTGCGGCGCGAAAGCCGCGGCGGCCATTATGTCGTCGATTTCCCGGCACTGGATGTCAGCGCGCCGCCGGCGGACACGGTGATCTCGCGCGCCGCCTAAGGCGGCGGTGCTTTACGAGTCCGCCTAAGGCGGGGGTGCTTTACGAGTTCGCCTAAGCCTTGCGCTTGTTCAGGACCGCCCGCAGGCGCCGCGCCAGATCGGCTTTCTTGTAAGGCTTCGACAGCAGTTCGACGTCGGCGTCGAGCCGTCCCTGGTGGATGATTGAATTCTGCGTATAGCCCGACGAATAGAGCACCGGCAGGCCGGGGCGGAGAGCTTCCGCGCGCTCGGCCAAGGCCTTGCCCCCGATCTTGCCGGGCAGCACCACGTCGGTGAACAAGAGATCGATGGAGGCATCGCTTTCCAGAATCGGCAGAGCGGCTTCGCCAGTCTGCGCTATAAGAATTTTATAATTCAATTCCTTGAGCATGCGCTCGACCGTGCCGCGGACCAATTCATCGTCCTCGACGACAAGGATGGTTTCGTTGCTGCTGCTTTGCATGCCGGTTTCGCTCGACGCATTTTGCGCGGCAACGGCGCCATTGGCGCGCGGCAGGTAGAGCTTCACCGTCGTGCCGTGGCCAAGCTCGCTGTAAATCTTGGCATGGCCGCCGGACTGCTTGGCGAAGCCGTAAACCATGGAGAGGCCGAGACCGGTGCCGCGCCCGACTGGCTTGGTGGTGAAGAACGGTTCGAAGGCGCGCGCGACGACGTTCGCCGGCATGCCGGTGCCGGTATCGGTCACGGCGATCATGACATATTGGCCGGGGGCGACATCGTCATTGAGGCCGGCGTAAGTATCGTCGAATGAGGCGTTGGCGGTTTCTAGCGTCAACTTGCCACCGGTCTGCATGGCGTCGCGTGCGTTGATCGCGAGATTGATGATGGCGTTTTCCACCTGCGTGGCATCGGCCAACGCGTGCCACAGGCCACCGCCCAGGATGGTCTCGATTTCGATCTGTTCGCCGAGCGTGCGCCGCAACAAGCGGGATATGTTCTGAATCGCGGCATTGACGTCGAGTTCGCTGGGCGCGAGGGGCTGGCGGCGGGCGTAGGCGAGAAGTTGGCGCGTCAAGGCGGCGCCGCGTTCCGCCGCCGAGATTGCGGCATTGACGATGCCGGCGGTCTCGGGGTCTTGCCGCAGGCGGTCGAGCAACAGATCGAGATTGCCCATGACGACCATGAGCAGGTTGTTGAAGTCATGAGCGACGCCGCCGGTGAGATGGCCGATGGTCTCCATCTTTTGCGACTGGCGCAGTTGCTCTTCTGTCGTCTTGCGTTCGGTGATGTCCTGCACGATGGCAAAGACGGCATAGGGTTCGCCTTTGTCGTCGAATTCGCATTGCATTTCGCTCCAGCGATAGCTGAGCGTACCGTCGGGCCGGATCAGGCGATATTCGATCTGCTGCGGTTGGCCCGTGCGGATCGAGGCCTCGCGGGCGGCAAAATAGGCCTCCTGATCTTCCGGGTGGATGGTCAGGGCCGCCTGGTCATGGTCGTCGACGCCGGTTGCGGGCCGGCCGGCCAGGCGCTGCAGCAGCGGCGAAATTTCGATGACGCCTGACCCGATCACCATCCGCCACGTGCCGATATTGGCGATCTCCTGCGCCTTTTGCAGCTGTTGGCTGTATTTCTCCAACTCCTCCTTGCGCCGCAGCTCGGCTTCGACGAAGCGCTCTTCGTCGCGGATCGACTGGTGGATGCGGCGCTGCATGACGCTGAGCATCAGTAGAATGAGCGCGGCGATCGCGAGAGTCGTGGCGGCGCTGATCGATGCGTAGCGCCGCCAAGCGGCGAGCTCCTTGTCGAGCGACAAGCCGACCACGACGGCGAGCGGCAGATTACTAAGCGATCGATAGGCGAGAATGCGCGCCTTGTTATCGGCTGGCGACGTGGCTTTCATCGTTCCGGCGTTACCTTGCGAGAGGCCGTCGCGGAACAGCGGTCCTGCGCTCAAATTCTGCCCGATGGCGCGGTCGTCCGCGGGCGAGCGCGCGAGCACCATGCCATTGCTATGAAACAAGGTGACGAGGCCGTCTTCGCCGACATTGAGGGCATCGTACAGCGAAGCGAGACGGTCGACGGATATGGTCGCGGCGACGATGCCGCCGAAGCTGCCGTCGGGGTTGTTGAAGCGGCGGCTGACGGTGAAGATCCAGCGATCCACCACGGGCGGCAGTCGCCCCTTGACGGTGGTCCCGATGAAGAAGCCTTGGCGATAGTCGTCGCGTTGCGCCGTAAAACCGATGCGGTCGGATAGATCGGTCAATTCGCGCTGGTCGGTGAGAGACGTGTTGAGCACACGGCCGTCGGCGCCGAGCACGAAATAGAGGATCACGCCATTCGGCGCGGTCCGGATCGCGTCATAGAGCAGCCGATATGTCGGCTCGATCTGAGAGTCATCCGTCAAGCGCGGGATATCGAGTCGTTCGGCGATGGCGAGGAGGGACTGATCGACGGCCTGAAAGTTTTCGCGCGTCTGGGCGGCCAGCACGTCGACCAAATTGCCGGCGTTGCGCTCTGCCTGGCCGATGACTTGCTCGCGTTCGAACCAGATTACGCCGCCAACGACGAGAATGAGCAGGCCGACGAGCCCGACATTCAAGCCGAACAAGCCGTCCGCGGTGATGCGCGAGCGCTTGACCGGCTTGGCGCCGGGGCTTGTGCTGGTAGATGGTTGCATGGGCTGCGACGGGCCCGTAAGGCGTTTGCTACCGCGTGCCGCTACGCTCCGTTGCTTGGCCGGTGATATATTGGTCCCACATCTTCGCCAGCTTGTCGGCCGTGGCTTCGTCGACCGTAGAGAAGCTGACGATCTTGGCGTCTTCGGGAATATAGGGATGTTTGTAGCCAACCGGCCCGCGGAACTGAGATGCGGTGTACTTCTGGCTTTCCTCGGACAACACCCAGTCGACCAACAGGGCGGACGCATAGGGATGCGGCGTGTTGGCGTTGATGATCATCGCGCCGATGGTGGCGGGCATCGTGGCGCTCCACACCGGCGCGAAAGCGATCGACGGGTTCTTCTGCTTCTGCTGCACGCCGAAATACATGTAATTGTCGCCTTGGGCGGCATGGTCGCCGGCGATCATCAGGTTGAGGCGCTGGGTATGGCCGCGCTGGATGATCGGCTTGTTCTCGCCGATGCATTTCAACCATTCGCCGAGTTTCTGCTCGCCCATGACGTTCCACAGGCCGGCGAGAAATCGCACCTCGAAGGGATCGAACGAGACCTGGCCCTTGAAGACCGGCTTGCACAGGTCCATCCAGTCCTTCGGCGCATCGGCGGCGGCGATCATCGTCGGGTTGTAGGAGATGCCGTGTTCGGTCCAGTAAAACGGCAGCCAGCGATTCTGCGGATCGAGGAAGCTTTTGTAACGGTCGTAGATCAGGTTCGCCGCCGGCGTGGGATAATGCGCCGAGAGGTCCTTGGCGAGAATCTCGTTCATGTCGGCGACGGCGAGGCTGACGACGTCGGTCAGATGGCGTCCGACCGTCTCCTCGGCGACCAGCCGTTCGGCGGCATCCTGCGAGCCGATGTCGACCATCTCGATGTTCAGGAAGGGATAGCGCTTTTCGAACAGACGCAGATGGTTGCGCGCCAGCGCGCCGCGCCAAGTATGGATGAAGTTGAGTTTGCCTTCCTTCTTGGCGCCATCCTCGAGGCGCTTTTGCCGTTCGGCGGCGGGCAAGGCGTTCAGTTCGGCATAGAGCTTTTCGACAGCGCTCGGTTGCCGCGCGGCGCTGGAAACTGATTGCGCGCTCGCTTCGGAGAGCGAAACCATTGCGGCAGCGGCCGCGACAACTGCGGAAAGAACGATGCGAAGCATGAAATACCCCCTAATCTCTTTCTCGGTTTCCCCTGGAGCATCCTGATTCCAGTTGAAAAGACCGGCACTTCCAGGATGATAGCGGCAAGTCCGGCGAATGGAAACGGTCAGACTTCGCGGCAGCGCTGAAGCAGCGACGCGAAATCGGCGTTTCATTTGCGGCGCGATAAATCAGGCAATTTGTCGTCGCGTCATGACGGCGAGAACGACCAAGGGAGACTGTTCATGCATCGCGGCGTCCAATGGCCGAATACCACGCTGAAATGGCCGGGCGGCGAGCTCGTCTGCGTCACCTTCCGCGTCGCCTATGAAGCGTTCCGCAACAGCGGCCGCTTCAAGAAGACCAGTAAAATTCCGGTCAACCTGGCCTCTCTGTCGCACGCCAATTACGGCGGCGCCGTCGGCATCTGGCGTTTGCGCGAGATTTTCCAGCGCAACAAGATCAAGGCGATTATCGGTCCCAACGGTCTGACGGTCGAGAAATGGCCCGAGAGCATCAAGGCGATGTTCGAGGATGGCCATGAGATTTGTTGCCACGGCATGACAAACGACCATCACATCACCGACCTGACCCCCGACGAGCAGCGCGCCGAGATTCGCGAATGCGTCAAGGTGATCAAGGACTGCACCGGCAAGCGGCCGATCGGCTGGGCCGGTCCCGGCAATCTGCATACGCCCGAAACGCTCGGCATCCTCGCCGAGGAGGGCTTCAAATGGTTCGGCGACGTGTTCGACGATGACGTGCCCTATGTCGCGAGCGTGAAAGGCAAGAAGATCGTCTGCATTCCCAAGCTGAATTACGCCAACGACTGGCGCGCCTGGTCGGGCGGCGCCGGCACGGCGGAAAACTATTTCAACAGCTTCAAGGAATCTTTCGACTACATCCGCCAGGAAGGCTTGCGCGGCCGTCCCGGTTTGGTCGATGTCATCGTCCATGCCGAGTTGAGCGGCCGGCCGCACTTCGCCATGGCCTATGAAAAGATGATGCATTACATCCATCAGTTCGGCGACGAGATCTGGCAGCCGACGCGCAGCGAGATGGCCGACTATCTGCTCAAGACTAGCAAAAAGGCCGAACCCTACCGGCCGTTGGACTGAGCCGGCCATGCCCGTAGCTCTGATCACCGGCGGCGCCAGTCTGATCGGCGAGGGAATCGCCGGGGTGTTGGCGCGCGACGGTTGGGACGTGGTGATTTCCGACATCAAAACCGACACGGCGCAGATGGTGGCCGACAAGTTCGCCGGCAAGGCCGGCAACGCGCCGAAGCTCACCGTCGCCAATCTCGACGTCACCGATATGGCGGAAGTCACCCGCGTGGTCGATGAGACGGCGGCGGCGTTCGGCGGCATCGATGCGCTGATCAATCTCGCCGGCGGCGGGCGCGGTATCGGCATTCCGCAGCATGACTTCGCCGACGCGCCGCCCGAATGGTGGAACCGTATGGTGTCGATCAACCTGATCGGCCTCTTGAACGTGACCAATGCCGTGCTCAAACATATGATTCCGGCTCGCAAGGGCGGCATCGTCAGCATCACGGCGCGGCGCGGCCTGCAGGGCGGCCCGCGCGCCGCCGTCTATTCCGGCTGCAAGGCGGCAACCATCGTCTTCAGCCAGTCGCTGGCGCAAGAGGTCGGGCCGCACGGCATCCGCGTCAACACCGTGGCGCCGGGGGACACGCCGGCGCGCTGGAAAACCGGCGATCACGTCAAGCCGACGCGCTCGCCGCTCGGCGACCATACGCGGCCAGAGCATATCGGCGAGGCCGTCGCCTTTCTCCTGTCGGAGAAGGCCAACCACATCACCGGCAGCTGCCTCGACGTCTCAGGCGGCGTGGCGTTGCATTAATCTCGGACGATCGGACAAGGGAGATCTCCATGGCCACCAATCTCAGCAGCACCAAGTGGATGCCGCCGGCGCAGATACCGCGCGAGCAGGTCATCGCCATGAGCGAAGCGGTGCTCGCCAAGCCGTCGCTGCCCATCAAGGTGACGGAAGATATCTTCCGCATCGACGCGCTCGGCATGGAGTGGGACATCGGCGTCGACATCTACACGCCGGAAGGCCCGATCACCAAGGGTGCCGACGGCAAGAAGGTCGGCGTGTTCCTGTTGCATGGCGGCGCCGGCGACGCCAAATCGATGCAGCGTTTGTCGCTGCTGTTCTCCGAGAAATTCGGCTTCAAGGTCGTCGTCATGACCTATCCGGGCCGCACCTACCTCGATGATCCGAGCCGCGACTGGCCGGGCGATACGATCAACGAAGACGGCAGCGTGCGGACGCCGATTTGGCTCAAGGGCGAATATGTCAAGCGCGACCAGTACGATCTGGTCAAAGACGAAAGCAAGAAGATGAAGTACGGCACGCGCACCTCGGCGCGTGCCAAGCCCGGCACGCGCTTCTACGACCGCATGGCGGCCTGGCCGATCGCTTTCGAGGAAGGCATGAAGACGGCGTGCCGCCGCCAGCTCCCGGAAGGCGAATTCTCGATCTATGTCCACGGCCATTCGACCGGGGGCCCTTACGTGTCGATGCTGACGCAGCGCGTGCCCAACATCGCAGGCGTGCTCGCCATCGAGAACTCGACCTTCGGCTACATCAACGAGCGCAAGCATATCTGGGGCGGCCATGTCGGCAAGATCGACGGTTTCGAGCGCGTCGCCAAGACCGGGGAATCCTGGAAGGATCCGTTCAACGATCTCTATATCCGCACCTGGCGCGATCTCGCGCGCTATCGCGGCCCGGAGGCTTTGGGCCAGGAAGGCCCGCAGGCGCTGATGCGTCTGCCTTGGCTGATGGAAGAAATCTTCGAAGCCTGGGAGGTATCGCGCAAGCGCCCAGCCTTCAAAGCGGAATATATGGTCACGCATAATATCGTCGGCGCGCTCGAGCAGGCCGCGCGCGTCTCGGCCAAGCGCCTCGGCATGGCGCCCGATGCGGAAGAAGAGCTGGTCGCCCATTACCTGGGCTTCACGCGCGAGTTGAAGGGGCCCGGCGTCAAGCCGGTGCCGCCCTATTTGTTCGGCCTCGCCAAGGACAGCCGCGACCACAATCCGGAAGTCTATAAAGAAGTGATTCTACCGATGTTCGCCGCCATGAGCCCGGCGCCGAAAACCGCCGTCACGCGCTTCGGCGCCGGTGTGCATACCTACACCAAGCCGGAGAAGGATCTGCCCTTCGGTATCGCGCCGCCGGCGGCGCAGCTTTATCACGACGCCATCGTCGGCGGCTTCTACTTGGTCTGACGTTTCGTCATCGCGATAAGATGCGGCCCGCTCCGATGTATCGGGGCGGGCCGTTTTCGTTCGGAGAGGTCGCGCGGCGTTTATTTCGGATCGTACATGTTCTGATCGCGCTGCCCGCCGGCGACCGTCGGTCCGTGCTGCACATTGCCGATCACGACGGCGCTGCTGCCATCGTCGTGTGACAGGAGATGAGGCTGCCTAGTCACTTCTCGAAATCACCTCGCGTCAATTGGGCGCGACCGTACGCTCACGCGGGAGGCAAGCGCCCGTGACGATGCCGGGGCGTCTGCTACGGTCGTTACCGGGTGGTGCCGATGGCGGAAAGGCCGAAGAAATCTGCGCAAATCACGCTTTGCCGCGTCGCCGTGCGGATGCTATGGAACGTGATCGGAACGGCGCGCGCCAGTGGCGCGCGAGAAACGGGGGATGCAGGATGAGCGTTGGTGTGCAGGACGTAACCGCGGTGCGGCGATCGACGTGGAAGTTATTCTATTGGGCGGTGGCGCTCTGCGCCCTCGCTATCGCCTTCCGCTATCTTGTGATCGAGTTTCGTCCGGTCTCCAGGCTCTGCGAAGCGGATGTGCCGGCTTTTTGGTGCGGCATCCGCGAATTCATCATCACCTTGTTTTACAGCGACGCCATCGGCCTCGCGAGCTTGGCCGCGGCGTTGCTCGCCTTCCTGCTTTACCGCCAGCGCGGCAGCCGCTTCATCGCGGCTCTGGCCGTGTTGCTGGGCGCGCCGGCCATCGTGCTCTATAGCGCCGACGTGGCGGTGCCGGGCTTTATCATCGGCATGCTGCGGCTCTTGCGCGATGAGCGCGGCGCTTAAGCCTTCGCTGCCTTGCGCTGATCTCGATAGACCGCCCAGGCCAGGCGCAGCCAGGGCATGAAGATGAGCAGGGCGACGATCGTCCAGCCGATCGATTCGACATTGAAGGGCCCTTCCTTCACGGCCATGACGATGACCGAGGCGAATCCCAAAACCGCCAGCCAGCGTTCTTCCGGCCGTTCGAGCGCCGTCGCCAAGTCCATGGCGCCGCCGCCCTCGGCGCGGCGCTGCAGCCAGTTGAGCCAGACGAAGCCGACGGCGGGGATGAGATAGAGCGGCACGGCGAAGTCGCGATAGCGCGGATCGAACATCAATTGCATCGACAGGCAGGCTGCGCCGAATACGGTGAAGGTCTGCAGCAAGCCGAGCGCGAGGGCGCGATCCGACAGCGCGGCCAGGCGCGGGCGGCGGAGCCAGGCGATCGCCTCGAAGACGTGGGCGGGACGGATGCGTCCGGCGGGCCGGGCGGTGACCACGTCGGCGATGGCGGCCGAGAGCAAACCGGCGGCGGCGGCGGCGAGCAAGAGCGAGAAGCTCCAGGTGGCCCAGGCCGAGCCGGTGTAGCTGATCTCGCGCACGAACACCCAGCCGCGCGTCAGGGCGGCGCCCGAGGCTTGCGCGCCGACTGCGGCGACGATCCAGCCCACGAGGCCGAAGCCGTAGCCGCGCAGCAGCAGGCCGAGCAGGATGGTGGCGGCGAGCGCCAGGGCGACGGCGGCTTCGGTCTGCCAGTCGGGGTTCTCGCTCATCGGTCCGGCGTAGGGGAATTTCTGCTGGCGCTGGACGTCGAAGATTCCCCAGTTGCCGCCGACGGTGCCTTCCTGCACGCGCTTCCACGGTTGGTCAAAGGCCTCGATCACGTTGTAGCCGACGTTCTCGCTTTCCACCGCCAGCACGAATTCGCGGATGTAGCGTGCCTGGTTGAACGGACCGGGAGCCGCGCCCTGCCGCATGCGCCCGGCGCTCGGCCAGCCGGTCTCGCCGATGAACAGCGTCTTGCCGGGGAAGGTCGCGCGCATCTTGCCGAGCACGTCGCGCAGATGCTTGATGGCGCCGTCGACGCCAACCGGCTCGTCTTCCCAGAAGGGCAGGATATGCACGGTGATGTAGTCCACCGCATCGGCCATCTTGGGATATTGGATCCAGAATTCCCACACGTCGGCGTAAGTGACCGGCACCGGCACATGGCCGCGCACCTGGCCGATCCAGGCGGCCATCTGCGTGTCGTTGAATTCGCGGCGCAGCAGCACCTCGTTGCCGACGACGATGGCGCGGATGGTGCCGGCCAGGGCCGGGTCGTTGGCCAATTTGATCGCGGTGGAAATTTCGCGGCCGTTGGTGCCGGGGTCGCTCGCCGATTCGCGACCGATCCAGACGCCGAGCAGCACTTCGATGCCATATTGCTTGGCGATGCGCGGCACCTGGTCGAGGCCCTGGCCGACCGAATAGGTGCGCACGCACTCGAAGCGGCCGGCGAGCAGGCGCATGTCCTCGTCGATCTGCTGCGGCGAGATGACCAGGCCGCGGGTGAAGGGCGACTGGCCCTCGCGGTAGGGCGCGTAGGACACGCAGCCGAGCTTGGGGTGATCGACGTCGGCGATGGGGCGGGGGTGGCCATGGAGCCACCAGCCGCTATAAGAGACAACGCCCGTCACGAGAAACGCGAGGACGGCGAGGAACCAACGGATCATGCGGGCGGAGTCCAGATTGCCGGCGCTTTGGTTCAGCGCCTGTGGTTTCAAGAGCTTATCTTTCCCTTCTATGGGAAAGCGTGAAGCCGCACAAGCCTTCGCTCAGTTGGGGATTCGCTCAAAGCCTTGGCGCTGATAGTCCGAGATGCATTGAGCCTCTCTCTGCGCGGCGGCCAAATTGTCCATGTAAGATTCACATTGAACCTTCTGGCCCGTTTTGGGGTTCTGCATGGTGATGGGCGCTGTGCAGGCTGCCAATAAAAGTAAGCTTAAGGCAGTGACAAATTTCATTTCGCGGCTCCCAATAGAAGCTAACTGTCTGTAGAAACGAACATGCAGCACTGTGATAAGCTACATAGAAATTATGCCTCCAAGCCATTGATTTATTGTCCCCACTCATGAATTACCGCCACGCCTATCACGCCGGCAATTTCGCCGACGCCCTCAAGCACATCGTGCTCTGCCGCGTCGTCGCCCACCTCCAGGCCAAGGAGGGGCCGCTTTTCCTGCTCGATAGCCACGCCGGCATCGGGCGTTACGATCTTGCGGGGGAAGAGGCGCTGAAGACTGGCGAGGCGGCCGGCGGCATCCGGCGGCTCCTGGACGAGGCGAATCTGCCGCCCATGCTGGCGGACTATCTCGCCGCTATCGCGGCGCTGAATCCCGGCCCCGGCCCGCTTGCCGAGCGCCTGCGCTGGTATCCCGGCTCGCCGCGCTTTCTGCGCAGCATGATGCGCCCGGCGGACCGGCTGGCCGCCTGCGAATTGCATCCGGCGGACGCCGAGACCCTGGAGGCGGAGTTCTTCCGCGACCGCCAGGTCAAGACCCATCAGATGGATGGCTATCTGGCGGTGAAGGCCATGCTGCCGCCGCCCGAGCGGCGCGGCTTCGTCGTCGTCGATCCGCCGTTCGAGCGGCGCGACGAGTTCGAGATGATGTCCAAGGGCCTGATCGCCGCCTATCGGCGCTTCGCCACCGGGGTCTATGCCCTATGGTATCCGGTGAAGGGCCGCCGTCCGGTCGATGCCTTCCATGCCGACCTCGCCGCGTCCGGCACCCGCCGGATTCTCGTCGCCGAATTGATGATCCGCCCGGGCGACGATCCCGAGCGCTTCAACGGCTGCGGCTTGGTGCTGGTCAATCCGCCGTGGAAGCTCGACGAGGAATTGCGCGGGCTGTTGCCGTTCCTGGCCCGCCTCCTGCGGGCCGATCCGGCCTCCGCGGCGCCGCTGCGCTGGCGCGTCGATTGGCTGGTCGGGGAATAGCCCCTATTTTTTCGGGCGAAGGGTATGGCTTTTTCGCCGCCGGGTCAGTCGTGTCGCGAGACGATGATGTTGGCATAGCCCGGCGCCACATGGGCGTCGATGAAGTAGGGCCGGCCTGATGCCACGATCTCGATGCCGCGCTTCATGGCCGCTAAAAGCTCCGTCTTGGTTTTGACCGGACCCTCGGCCTCGACGCCTTGCGAGCGGGCCATGCCGGCGAGATCGGGCGCCGGCTCGTCGATACGTTGGCCGACCCAGCGGTTCTCGACCGGGCGGGCGCGCACTTTGGCGACGGCCTCTTGATGAATCTCGTCGTTGAAATTCGAGCGGTTGTTCGAAACGATGAACAGCGCCGGGATTTGATAATGAGCGGCGGTCCACAGCGCGGTCGCGCCTTGCAGGAAATCGCCGTCGCCGAGGATGGCGACGACGATGCGGCCCGCGTCCTTGAGCGCGAGCGCCGCGCCGATGGTATGGCCGGGGCCGGCGGCCAAGCCGGCGCCGCCGTCATGGCCGAGATAATCGAGCGGATCCTTGAAGTGATAGTTGGTGCTGGCCCAGCCGATGGTGGTGTGCGCCAGCGTGAAGGCTTTGCCGCTCGCCGCGCGCAATTCGGTCAGCGCCACCTCGATGTCGTGCGGTGTCAGGATTTCGTCGGCCTTGGCACTGTAGCTGCCAGCCGTGGGCAGCGGCGCGATGCGCTGGCCGTCCCAGCGCGACAGGCCGCCGAGTTCGGCTTTGAGCACGGGCAGCAACTGGCCGACGAAGGCGTCGGGCCCGGCCATGATCGACAAGTCCGCCGGCGGCAGCGCGAAGTAATCCATGTTCCAGCCGTTGTGCAGGATGCTCTCGAGCGAGACATGAACGATCTTCGCCGTGATCGAGGCCGTGTCTTTCTGTAACTGCTGCAGATAGCCGCCGAGGTCGATCCAATCGAGGCTGACGATCAGATCGGCCTTGGCGATGGCCTCCTTCGGGGCGCCGCGCAGCCAGCCGCTCGGCGGGCCGACATGCAGCGGATGCTCGGTCGGGAAAGCGGCGCGTTCGCGCAAGGATGTGATCACCGGGGCGCCGAGCAACTCGGCGAGCGCCACGCGGCGGTCCCAGTCTGCTTGCGCGCGGGAGCCGCGGCCCATCAGCAGCACGGGGTTTTTGGCGGCGGCGAGCAGTTTGACGACTTCGGCGACGTCGGCGGGCGAGGCGGCAGGTTCGGCCGGCGGTTTGAAGCGGGCTACATCGGGGATGATGACGTTGTCGGCGGCTTCCTCTTCCTGTAGGCCGGCGTCGAGGCATATGTAGACCGGCGCTTTCGGCGTCGATGAAGTCATCTGAAATCCACGCAGGAAGGCCTCGACGATGCCGGGCGCCGAGCGCGGCTCGTCGTCCCACTTGACGTAGTTGCGCAAGAGCGCGCCCTGGTCTTTCGCCGTGTGTATCCAATCGATCCAGGGGCGGCGCTTTTCCGGGGCGATCGGGCCGGTGGCGCCGACGATCAGCATGGGCGCGCGGTCGCACCAGGCGTTGAATATGCCCATCAACCCATGCATCAAGCCGACATTGCTATGCAGCGCGCAGGCCATCGGCTTGTCGGTCGCCTTGGCATAGCCGTGGGCGATGGCGATGACATGGTCCTCATGTAGACAGAGCAGCATCTGCGGCGAGTCGTTGCCGAGGTAGTTGACCAGGCTGTCGTGAAAGCCGCGATAGCTCGCGCCGGGATTGAGCGCGATATAGGGTATTTCGAGACGGCGCAGCATTTCGGCGGCGATGTCGCTTTTCCATGCGATCTTGTTCCCGACCGGCGCGACCGGGGGGCGGTCGAATTGCTTCACGTCACGTCTCCGGATCGTCAGATTGATGAGTTAACGAACATAGTTTAACAACTCGGCGCGGCGATCAACCGAAATAAGCGCCGTCGCGGAAGATCACCGGCACTTCCTTGTTCGCCTCCGATTCGCCATGGATCGGCGCGCCGGTCACGTCGACGCGGGTGACGCCGGCGCCAAAATCCTTGGGCGGTTCGCCGGCGCGGGCGCCGAGGCGAAACAGCACGAGCGGCTCGTCGCCGGTGGCGCAGAACCAATAGTAGGTCATCGCGGGTAGCAGGATGCCTTCGTATTTGCCGAGCTCGGTCGCCTGGCCCTCCTTGTCGTAGAAGGTCGCTCTGCCCTGCAGGATCAGGAACATGTGATCTTCGATCGGGTGGGCGTGCAGCACGTTCTCGCCGCCCGAGGCATAAACCTTCAGCCGCGCCCACAGATTGTCGGTGCGGAGAATTTCTTCATCGGTTCGGCCCTGCTCAAGCAACTGGGCCTTCAGCTTGAAGGTCGTCGCTTCGGTCACGGGCGCTTCCGCCAGGTCGTTCAGTCGCATATTCGCCTCCTTGCTAAAAAAAACCGCAGACCCGGGGGCCTGCGGTTTTGTGCCGTTGCGTCAGATTTGGGGCCCGGACGCAACGACGGTGATCGCGGTTGTTAAGCTGCGGTTCGTTACTTGCCGATCGGCGGGGTCGCCTCGGTGGCGCGGGCGATGATGTTCTTCGGCGAACCGTAGAGCTTCTTCATCAGGTCTGCGGTTTCCTGGCCGGTGACCAGCGAGACCTCGACGCCGCCCTTCTTCGCGTCGGCGAGGAAGCCCTTGTCGGCCATGGTCGCGGCGAAGGCGTCCTGCAGCGCTTTGGCGCGGTCGGCGGGAACGCCGGGCGGGGCGAGGAAGGGTCGGCCGAGATATTGGCTGGCGAGGATCAGTTCGAGGGCCTTCTTGTCCTCGTCGTTTTTGGCGTAGTCCATGATCAGCGGCACGTCGGGCAGGTCGGGATGCTTTTCGAGGCCCATCTGCACAATCGGAATGATCTTCTTGTCGCGCCACCAATCGGGCCGGGTTGCCATCATCGAGGCATAGGACCAGCCGGAGCGGCCGTTCACTTCGCCGCGCTCCATGGCGATCAGGCTTTCGTTGCCGCCCTGATAGCCGGTGACGATCTTGAACTTGGTGCCGATCAGCTTGTTCGCGACATAGGGCATGACGGTGGAATCATCCAGGCCCATGGCGCTGCCGCCGACGATCAATTCCTTGGTCATCGCATCTTGCAGATTGTTCACGCCGCTGGTGTGCCAGGAGACGGTGAGGCTCACGTCCTTGTTCATGCTGCCGAGGTAGGTGAATTTCAGCGGATCGAACTGCGCGCCTTCGCCGCCATAGAGCGGCACCATCGGCACGGCGCGGCCGATGCCGCCGAAGGCTGTGCCGTCCTTCGGCGCGACGTTATAAATGTAGTTGGCGGCTTTCAGGCTCGCCGCGCCCGGCATGTTTTGCGCCAGGATCGACGGCTTACCGGGGATATGCTCGCCGATATGGCGGGCGAGCAGGCGGGAATAGACGTCATAGGCGGTGCCGGCCGGATAGCCGATGGTCAGATTGACCTGCTTGCCCTTGTAAAAAGCCTCGGCGCTCTGCGCTTCGGCGGTGGTCGCGGCTGCGGCGAACGCGCATACGGCAAAAGCGAATTTGGATAGCTGCGTGATATGGGTCATGGCGATCGGTCCTCCCGAGGTCAAAGCATGATCTAAGCCTACCGAGCAATTCCCGTGCCATACGGCCGGAAACTATGTTTGTTAACTAACCTAAATAACTATGCGATGTCCCTTGGAACGCGGCAAGTGGAAATGATGATTCTTGCCGCGTTTGCCTATTTGCTGATCAGCAAAAAAACGCCGCCTCGATGAGGCGGCGTTTTTATCTTCGTCAGGGCGCCTCGACCTGAGCGCCCGTCATCTTGCATCGCGGTAGATCAGTTCCACTCGAGAATTGCCGCCGCTTTTTCGCGGATCGCCTTCGGCGTGCTCGATGTCTGTTTGATCAAGGCTTCGAGCTGGGCCGCGGTTTTCGGCACCACTTCCAGCTTCGCTTTCTGGGCATCGGCGAGCATGCCGGGATCCTTGAGCGTCGCGACGTAGGCGGCGCGCAAGGCGTCGACGCGCGCTTTCGGCACTTCGGGCGCGAGCCAATGGCTGTAGCCGATCGAGGTGGGCAGGCTGACGAGATCGACGATCTGCTTGGCTTCATCGCCCTGCACGAGTTCGCGCAACATCGGCACGTCGGGCAGCTCCGGCTGCTTCTGGAATCCGAGTTGCACGAAAATCGTCACCTTCTTATCGCGGATCCAATCCGGGCGCTGACTGGCAAATCCGTAGTAGGACGCGCGACCCATCGCCTGCACTTCGCCGGCTTCGATCGCGAGGTTGATCGCGCTGGTGCCGGCATAGCCGCGGATCAGCTTGAATTTGGTGCCGAGCAGCGCATTCATCGTCTTGGCGTAAACCCAGGCGTCGTCGTTGGCGCCGGTCGCGCCCATGGCGATCTCGACCTTCTTGCCGTCGTCGAGGGTTTTATAAGGCGTCGCGCTCCAATACATGGCGATGCCGTTCGACGAAGCGATGTTGCCGAGCCACTGCACCTTCGCCATGTCGTATTGCACGCCTTTGCCGCCGAGCAATTGGAGCATCGGAATGTTCTGGTCGACGGCGGCGATCACCGTGCCATCCTTTGGCGCGACGACATAGACATGGTTGGAAGCGACGATGCCGGCGCCGCCCGGCATGTTCTGCACGATCACGTTCGGCTTGCCGGGAATGTGATCGCCGATATGACGGGCGAGTAGGCGGGAGTAATTGTCGTAACCGCCGCCGGGAGCGTAGCTGACGACGACGTTCACCGTCTTGCCCTTGTAGTAGTCGGCGCCGCTTTGCGCGGCGGCGGGCGTGGCGGCTGCGATGCCGATCATGATGAGCGCGGTCGAGCGTGTGATGGCCATTTTCGTTGTCCCCTGATGGTTGATCAATCGTAGCGGTTGGCGGTCATGTGGCCGAGCGAACGCACCATGGCGCGGTAGCGCGCGATGGCGTCGGCGTGCATCGCCTTGGCCGCGGCGTCTTCGTCTGCGGCAGGCGGCGTCTCTTTGACGAAATGGCCGTAGCGGTCCTGTCCGCGGACTAGCATGGCCGAGCAGAAGGCGCCCGAATCGGTGACGTGCTTGAGCGCTTTCACATGAGCCGGGATGTAGTTCATGCCGAAGCCGATGCGCCGGTCATCGGTCATGTTGGCGCCCGAGCCATGCAAGGTATGTGTGTGGTGCAGCGATATCTCGCCGGGCCGCAGCGGCATCGCGACGGTCTTGGAAAGATCGAAGTCGATGATCGCCTTTTGGCCGCTGCTTAGCAGATTGTCGGCGTCCGGCTTATGCTCGACCGGCAGTTGGCCGAACTTGTGGCTGCCCGGAAGCACGCTCATGCAGCCGCTTCGTTCGGTCGCCGGGCTCAAGGCCAGCCACGCCGTGACTTGTTCGTCCGGCTCAAGGCCGAAATAGGTGGCGTCCTGATGCCAGGTGACATAGCCCGGCGAGTTGGCTTCCTTGATCCAGGTCGTCCAATGGAAAATCAGGATGTCGGGACCGATGGCGTCCTCCACCGCGTCGAGGACGCGCGGATGCGTCAGCAGGTCGTAGGCCCAACGGAACAGGAGATAGGTCTTGGCGCGTTGCGCGCCGTTGAGCGGATGGCCCTGCGCCGTCTCGAAGTCCTCGAGCTTGGCGCGATAGAGGCCGGCTTCCGATTCGCTCATCACGCGCACCGGCGCGGCATAGCCCTGCTCGCGATAACAGTCCTGCTGTTCGGGCGTGAGGATTTTCGGCATGCGGCGTCTCTCCGTAAAGGTTCATTATGATGCAATCGATATGCCAGCGAACATAGTTATCCGCATGGCTTGCCGCTCTTCCAGCCGAAACAGCCGGGCGTGAGCCGTTTCAAAAACATCGCGTCGTGCGTCGGCTTGTCTTTTCTTTGTTCGATTAGAGGACTATACCGGCGGGCGACTTCAATCTGCCGCGCTGGACCGCCTGGCGCCGAGCAGCAGCGTAAAGGTGGCGGCATGATCAGCATCTTCACCCGTTCGGCTGGCGCCGTGAGCACGTCCGACCTGCTGGCCGGCGGTTCCCTGCCGGAAGACAGCGTCTGGATCGACCTTCTCAACCCGACGGGCGAGGAAGAGCGGGCCCTCGAACGCGCCCTCGGCGTCGAGATGCCGACCCACGAGGAAATGCGCGAGATCGAGGTGTCGAGCCGTCTCTACCAAGAAGGCGGCGGCACTTATATGACAGCGACCGTGCTCGCCAGGTCCGACACGGCGCAGCCGGAAGCCACGGTGGTCACTTTCATTCTAGTCGACGAGATTCTGGTCAGCCTGCGCTATGGCGAACCGGCGCCGTTCCGCACGTTCGCCGCGCGCTGCCTGCGACAGTCTATGCTGCGGGCCTCGGGCGAGGCGGTGCTGATGGGGCTCCTGGACGCCGTGACCGACCGCCTCGCCGACCTGCTGGAACGCGTCGGCATCGACATCGACGCGATTTCGCGCGACGTGTTCGACCCGTCGCCCGGCGTCTCGCACGGCGGCGATTTCTTCAAGAATATGCTGCACCGGATCGGCCGCAACGGCGATTTGACGTCGAAATGCCGTGAAAGTCTGGTCAGCATCAATCGCCTGCTGACCTTCATTAATTCGGTGTCCGACATTCCGGCGCGCAAGGACATCGATTCCAAGATGCCGACGCTAATCGCCGACGTGCATTCGCTGAGCGATCACGCCACCTTCCTGTCGAGCAAGGTCAACTTCCTGCTCGATGCCACGCTCGGCATGGTCAATATCGAACAGACCCAGATTATCAAGCTGTTCTCGGTTGCCGCGGTGGTGTTTCTGCCGCCGACGTTGATTGCCAGCATTTACGGGATGAATTTCGAACATATGCCGGAATTGGCTTGGAATCTCGGCTATCCGTTGGCCGTCATTCTCATGATCGCCTCGGCCATCGCGCCTTATCTCTACTTTAAGTACCGCCGCTGGTTGTAGTGCGTTTCACGTGCCGCGCTGCCGGCCGCGCGTCTCATTTCATCATCCGATCTTGGCCGTCATTTCTACGCGCCTTGGCTAGGACGGCGCTATCATGCCGGGAACGGCGTTGACGGAGCGGAGAGCGCCGCCTAATCTATTTGTATCAAAAAAGAGATTATTTCTTAAAAAGTGCACAGTCCGCGCCGGACATAGTCGGAGCCCATGAAACCCGCAGCATTCGTCTATCACGCGCCGCGTACGCTCGAAGCGGCGCTGGCGCTGCTCGCAGAAGTCGCGCCGCAGGACGGCCGCATTCTCGCCGGCGGACAAAGCCTGGTCCCGGCGATGGCCTTCCGCCTCGCCCGTCCCACCCACCTAGTCGATATCAACGGCGTCGCCGGGCTCGACAGGCTCGTGCTCGACGGTGGCGTCTTGTCGGTTGGCGCGCTGGTCCGCCACGCCGCGTTCCACAAGGCCGATGCGAAGTTCGGCGCGCTCGGCGCCTTGCTCGCCGACGTCGTCCATAATATCGCGCATTATCCGATCCGCACGCGCGGCACCATGTGCGGCAGCCTGGCCCATGCCGATCCGGCCTCCGAATGGTGCCTGACCGCCGTCACGCTCGGCGCCGAGATGGTGGCGCACAGCGCCAAGGGCGCGCGCCGCATCGCGGCGGCCGACTATTTCCAGGGCATCATGCAGACCGCGCTGGAACCGGACGAGCTGCTCGCCGAAGTGCGATTGCCCTTGCTGCCCGAAGGCGCCAAGCACGGCTTCTATGAATTCAACCGCCGCGCCGGAGATTTCGCCATCGGCATGGCGCTCGTCACCTACCAGGTTAAGGGCGGCAAGATCGCCGAGGCCCGCGTCGGTATCGGCGGCATCGAAGGCGCGCCGCGCCGCATCGCCGAAGCCGAAGCCGCGCTGAACGGCCAGGCGCCAGGCAAAGCCGCGTTCGAGGCTGCCGGCCAGGCGACCGCCGCCGTCGTCGATCCTATCGAAGACGCGCAGACGCCCGCCGCCTATCGCCGCGACCTCGCGGCTACCGTCGTGACCCGCGCGCTGGAAAGAGCTGCCATATGAGCGATACAGTCGCCATTACCCTGAATATCAACGGCGAGGACCATCGGGTCAGCGTCGAAGCGCGCCGCACTCTTGCCGATACCATCCGCGAAGATTGCGGCAAGACCGGCACCCATATCGGCTGCGAGCACGGTGTTTGCGGCTCCTGCACGGTCATCATCGACGGCGAGCCGATGCGCTCCTGCCTGATGTTCGCGGTGCAGGCCGATGGCCGCAAGATACGCACCGTCGAAGGCCTCGCCAAGGGCGACGAACTGCATCCCTTGCAGCGCGCCTTCATCGACAATCACGGCCTGCAATGCGGCTTCTGTACGCCCGGCTTCCTCATGCTGGCGACCGCCGTGCTGGAGAAGGAGCCCGACATCGCCGACGGCGACTTGCTCGACGCGCTGTCGTCCAATCTGTGCCGCTGCACCGGCTATCAGAACATCATCAAGGCGGTGCGACAGGCCGCGATCGAGATGCGGGGTCCGCGCAAGTGACGGACCATTTCGCCGGCGCCAAGACCTATCCGGTTCCGCCGACCACGGAAGAGCGCACGATTCTCGGCAAGCGCGCCGTGCGCCTGGAAGATCCGCCACTCGTCACCGGGCGCGGCCGCTATGCCGGCGACATCAATTTCCCGCGTCAGCTGCATATGCGCATGGTGCGGTCGTCGCTGGCGCATGGCGTCATCAAGTCGATCGACGTCGCCGAAGCGCTGAAGCTGCCAGGCGTCGTCGCCATCTGGACCAACGACGACATCAATGAATTGGGCCCGGTCGATTTCCGCGCCGATCGCGGCGCCGAAATTCTCAAGCCTTACCGCCAGCCGGTGTTGGCCAAGGGCCGCGTCCGCTATGTCGGCGATCCGATCGCCGCCGTTTTCGCTGAAGACCCATACGTGGCGGAAGACGCCGCCGAGCTGGTCGAGGTCGAGATTGACGAATTGCCGGTCGTCGTCGACAGCTGGGCGACCCCCGGCGAGTTCGAGCCGGGCCGCAGCACCGAAGGGGCGCTTTTGAAGCATAGCTTCGGCGACATCGAGGCGGCCTTCAAGAAGGCGCATGTCATCGTCGAGTTGGACCTGTTCACCGGCCGTCATTCCGGTGTGCCGATGGAGACGCGCGGCGCGCTCGGTTATTACGACTCGGCGAAGGACATTCTCGAATTGCATGGCGCCGCCAAGGTGCCGCACCGCAATCGCGAGACGCTGGTCAAGATGCTCGGCCGCGCACCCAAGGGCCTGCATGTGCATGAGAGCCATGTCGGCGGCGGCTTCGGCATTCGCGGCGAACTTTATCCCGAGGACGTGCTGGTGCTCGTCGCCGCCATGCGCCTCGGCCGTCCGATCAAATGGATCGAGGATCGCCGCGAGCATCTGATGTGCGCCAACCAGGGGCGCGAGCAGCGCCACAAGGTGCGCATCGCCGCCGACAAGGACGGCAAGCTGCTCGGCATCGACGACGAGATTTTCCACGACCAGGGCGCTTACGTGCGCACCCATGGGGCCAACGTCGCCAATCGCACCATGTGCATGATGACCGGCGGCTACGACATTCCGGCCTATCGCGCCGTCTGCCATTACCGCCTGACCAACAAGACGCCTTGCGCCACCTATCGCGCGCCCGGCCGCTACGAGAGCACCTTCGTGCGCGAGCGGCTGATGGATGCGCTGGCCGACAAGATGGGCATCGACCGTATCGAACTGCGCCGGCGGAATCTCATCGGCAAGTCGCAGATGCCCTATCTCATCGAGTTCGAGGAGCAGGGCGTCGAGGAATTGCTCTACGACTCGGGCGACTACGAGCTGCTGCTCGATAAGGGCCTCAAGGCGTTCCGCTGGGACGAGCGCAAGGTCGAAATCGCCGCGCGCCGCGCCAAGGGCGAAGCGGTCGGCCTCGGCATCGCGATTTTCGTCGAGGAAAGCGGCCGCGGCCCGTCCGATGGCGCGAAAATGTCGGTCGATGCCACCGGCGACATGGAATTGATCACCGGCGGCGCGTCGCTCGGCCAGGGCTTCGAAACGAGCATGGCGCAGATCGCCGCCGAGGCGCTCGGCGTCGATTATCAGCGAATCACCGTTGTGCATGGCCAGACCGACCGTATCGCTCAGGGCATCGGCGCGCATGCGGCGCGCGCGACCGTGTTGACCGGCGGCGCGGTCAACGAGACGGCGCTGAAATTGCGCGCCAAGGCTCTGGAGTTCGGGTCCGAATTGCTGCAATTGCCGGTTGGCGATCTCGACATCGTCAATGGCGTCATCGTCAAGAAGGGGGCGCCCGCCGGCGGGCCGTCCTTGTCGCTCGCCGATCTCGCCAAAAAGCTGACGCCCGGCGCGAAACTGCTCAACGGCCGCGACCCGCATTTGGCGGTGGAGGCCTGGTTCAACACCGACCACACCGTGTTCCCCTACGGCATTCACTTCGCCCAGGTACGCGTCGACAAGCAGACAGGCCAGACCGTCTGCGAGAGCTTCCTGATCGCTTACGACATCGGCCGCGCCGTCAATCCCATGCTGGTCGAAGGCCAGTTGGTGGGCGGCGCGGTGCAAGGGCTCGGCGGCGCGCTCTTCGAGGAATTCGCCTATAGCGAGACCGGCGAGCCGCTCGCCGTCACCATGGTCGATTATCTGCTGCCCACCTTGGGCGAAGTTCCGAAGATCGACGTGTTGATCACCGAGGACGCGCCGAGCCCGATGAATCCGCTCGGCATCAAGGGCGCGGGCGAGGGTGGCATCAACGGCGTCGGCGGCGCCATCGCCAGCGCGATCGACGATGCGATCGGCAAGCCGGGCGCCGTCGTGCAACTGCCGGTGACGCCGCAGCGCATGAAAGCCTTGCTGGCCTGAGATCGACGGCATTCGCCGGGCGTAATGCCTGGCCGGTTCGGCACGAAAATTGAATGCTTTGCGCGGGATTGCCGCGCGCGTCATGAACCGTACACGGTAATTCGTTCAAATTTTGGGGTGGAGAAAATGCGGCAGTCACGAAGCGGATGGGTCGTCTCGGCGCTGGCGGCGCTGCTTGTCGGCAGCTCGGCGTCGGCGGTACAGGCGCAGGCCAATTTCTATGCCGGAAAATCCGTCAATCTCATCGTCGGTTATACGTCGGGCGGCGGCTATGACGTCGTGGCCCGCCTGCTCGCGCGTTACATGCCGGACTATATTCCGGGCAAGCCGGGCTTCGTCGTGCAGAACATGCCGGGCGCCGGCAGCCTCAAGGCGATGAATTTCATCTATGCCGCGGCGCCCAAGGACGGACTGACCTTCGGCACCGTCGGGCGCGGCATTCCGGTCGAGCCGCTGTTGAGAAACAACGACGCGCAATTCGACGTCGCCAGAATGAACTGGATCGGCAGCACCAGCGCCGAGACCAGCGTCTGCGCCGCTTGGCAAAGCTCGAAGATCAAGAGCTGGGCCGACATGCAGAAGACGGAGTTCACCGCGGCCGGCGAGGGGCCTGCCTCCGATGCGGACATCTTCTCCGCCGTGCTCAAGAACGTCTTCGGCGCCAAGATTCGTCTCGTGACCGGCTATCCCGGCGGCGCCGAAATGGCCCTGGCCATCGAGCGCGAAGAAGTGGAGGGCCGCTGCGGCTGGTCGTGGAGCAGCATCAAAAGCACCCGTCCGACCTGGGTGCCCGAGAAGAAGCTGATTCCGTTCCTGGTGCTGTCGCTGCGGAAAAATCCGGAGCTGCCCGACGTGCCGGTCATCACCGAATTCGCCAATGCCGAACAGATGCAGCTGCTCAAGCTGTTCCTCAGCCGCCAGGAGATGGGCCGTCCTTACGTCGCGCCGCCGGGCGTGCCGAGCGAACGCATCGCCATCCTGCGCAAGGGTTTCGACGACACGATGAAGGACGAGAAGTTCGTCGCCGATATGGTCAAGAGCAAGCTCGAAGTCTCGCCGATGAGCGGCAAGGAAGTGGCCGACATGCTCAGCGATATCTACGCCATGCCGAAGCAAGTTGCGGATCAGGCGCGCGAGATTGTCGTGAAAGGCGCCCGCTGATCGGCGCGCCTTGAGTCGCATGTTGAAACAGGACAGGCGCGTCCGCGCGCGCCTGGTCGCGTGGGCCGGGTAAGGTCGGGCCCCAACTAGGCTTTGCCTGGCCCGCGCGGCACTAACGCGGCATATTGATTGCGCGTCTATGGGATTGGAGAGGACGGATATGTCGAAGAATTTGCAGCTCACTCTGGCCGTCGGCGATTACGAGATCACCCGGCCCTTGATCGACGGCCGCGTCAAGGCCGATGGCATCGATCTCACCGTCGTCAGCAAAATGGACTCGACGACGCGCCATTGGCGCTTCCTGCGCAATCAGGACTTCGACGTGGCGGAAATCTCCTGCTCGTCCTACATGGCGTCGCGCGACAAGGGCATGCCCTTCGCCGCCATTCCCGTATTTCCGCATCGTCGCTTCCGCCATGGGTTCATCTTCATCAATACGAAGAAGGGCATCACCAAGCCCACCGACCTGATCGGCAAGAAGATCGGCGTGAAGCAATATCAGGCGAGCGCCATCCTGTGGATGCGCGGCTTCCTCGAATCGGAATATGGCGTGCCGCACCGCTCGATCGACTGGTATTCGGAGCTCGACGAGAGCGTCGCCTTCGTGCCGCCGCCGGGCCTCAAGCTGACCAAGCTGCCGGATGACCGCGGCGTCGAAGAGATGCTGGCGAAGGGCGAGTTGGACGCGCTGCTGCATCCCGACCTGATCCAGCCGATGCTCGACAAGGACCCGAACGTCGGTCGCCTGTTTCCGGACTACAAGAGCGAGGAAAAGGCCTTCTACAAGCGCACCGGCATATTCCCGATCATGCATGCCGTCGGCATCAAGCAGGAGATCGTCGATAAATATCCCTGGGTGCCGATCAATCTGTTCCACGCCTTCAACGAGGCCAAGGACATGGGCATGAAGCGCATGGAGAATCCGCGCGTCGCCCCGCTCGCCTGGTACCGCGAGGCCTGGGAAGAGCAGGAAGAGGCGTTGGGCAAGGATCCGTTCGAATACGGCATGACCGAGAAGAACGAGCATCAGCTCAATCTGTTGGCGAAATATTCGTTCGAGCAGGGCATCAGCTCGAAGCAGCATTCGCTCGACGATCTGTTTCTCAAAGTCGATCAGGGCCGCAAGCGCGGTCATATCTTCCGCGTCTGATCGCGCACCGATACAAAGGTCCGTCCGAAGGCCTATGCGAATGATGGCGCGCCGGCATCGATTTCCGGCGCGCCAGTTCCACGGCAGGTTGGTGAAACGTCGCCATTCACAATGAGAGGAGTGCCGAAGCTCATGACACCGCGATCCATGAAGACCCTGCTGTGCGCCGCGACCGCGGCCGCGGCGCTCGCGACTGCATCCAGCGCCGGCGCGCAATCGGCCGCAGATTTTTATAAGGGAAAGACCGTCAATCTGATCGTCGGCTTCGGCGCCGGCGGCGGTTACGACGTGATCACCCGAATCGTCGCCAAGCATATGCCCGACAAGATTCCCGGCAAGCCGAACATGATCGTGCAGAACATGGTCGGCGCCGGCGGCGTCAAGGCGGCCAACCATGTTTATGCCATCGCGCCGAAGGACGGCACCAACATCGCGGCCGTCAACCAGTTCGCCGCGATGTACAAGCTGCTCGGCGGCGACGGCGCGCAATATGATCCGGCGAAATTCCAATGGATCGGCTCGATCAGCTCGTCGAACAACGTGGCCTTCGCCTGGGTCGCGACGAGCGGCGTCAAGACCATCGCCGACGCCAAGACCAAGGAAGTGCTGATGGGCGGCAGCGGCGTGATCTCCGACGCCAACATTTACGCCAACATGCTGAACGCCATCGCCGGCACCAAGCTCAAGATCATCAACGGCTATTCCGGCACCAATGAGACCTATCTCGCCGTCGAGCGCGGCGAGCTGCACGGCCGCGGCGGCGGATCCTACGCCAGCCTGATGAGCCAGAAGTCCGAATGGGTGAAAAGCGGCAAGGTCGCCATCCTGGCCCAGGTCGGCACCGAGAAGGAGCCGGATCTGCCCAACGTGCCGCTGCTCACCGATCTGGCCACCACGGAGGAGACCAAGCAGATCGCGGCGCTGGTCTCCATGCCGGTCGCCGTCGGCTACAACCATTGGGTCGCGCCGGGCGTGCCGAGCGACCGAGTCGCCGCCTTGCGCGCGGCCTATGAGGCGACGGCCAAGGATGCGGCCTTCATCGCCGACATGCAGAAGGCGCAGTTCGAGGTGCGTCTGCGCACCGGCGCGCAGCTCGACAAGCTGGTACAGGACGCGGCGAAAATTCCCCAGCCGGTGTTCGACAAGACGAAGGCCATTCTCGGCTGGTAACATGGCGCAGCGGGCGGGATCGAGGTTCCGCCCGCTGTTCTAATTTCTGCAAATTGTATTGAAATTGGGACGCCCCGATTTTACGTTGGCGTCTCCTAAGTCGGCCTCTCTCCCCCGGCCCCGCATATCGAGGATTCAGCATGGCGACCAAGGCGGCGACCAACAGTTCGAAACAGGATTTGCGCGCCTGGCTCGCGGAATGCGAAGCGGCGGGCGATCTGCAGCATGTGAGCGGCGCCGACCGTGAAGAAGAGATCGGCGGCATCCTCGACGTCTATCAGCGCAAGATGGGCCGCCCGACGCTGCTGTTCGACAATGTGCCGGGCTATCAGCCGGGCTTTCGCGTCTGCGCCAATGTCCTGACCTCGGCCAAGCGCATCATCCGCACCCTCGGCCTGCCGCCGGAATCGTCGGAGATCGATCTCGTCCGTTACTGGCGCGACACCTTCCGCAACGCCAAGATGATCGCGCCGCGCGAGGTCAACACCGGCACGTTGATGGAAAACGAGTTCTACGGCGACGATATCGACCTTTTGAAGATTCCGACGCCGCGCTGGCATGAAGGCGACGGCGGCTATTACATCGGCACCGGCTGCATGGTGATCATGAAGGATCCGGATTCGGGCTGGATCAATTACGGTGCCTACCGCGTGCAGGTCCACGACAAGAAGGTCGCGACCCTGATGACCTCGAAGGGCAAGCACGGCGACCTCATCAAGAAGCGCTACCTCGACGCCGGCAAGCCGGTTCCCATCGCGGTCGTCGTCGGCATGCATCCGGCGCTGTTTATGGTCGCCGGTCTCGAAGTGCCTTACGGCAAGAACGAGTATGACGCGGCCGGCGGCCTGATCGGCGAGCCTGTCGATGTCATCTATGGGCCGAAGACCGGCCTGCCGATCCCGGCCCATGCCGAGATCGCCTTCGAAGGCTTCATCCATCCCGGCGACGTGATCGACGAAGGCCCGCTCGGCGAATGGACCGGCTATTACGCCGGCGGCAAGCAGAAGGAGCCGGTGATTCGCGTCGAAAGCTTCTTCCACCGCAACGATCCGATCCTGCTCGGCGCCATCCCGGCGGTGCCGCCGAACGACGACACCTTCTATCGCGGCACCTATCGCTGCGGCGTGGTGTGGCACCAGATCGAGGCGGCCGGCATTCCCGGCGTCACCGGCGTGTGGGCCCATGAAGCGGGCGGCAGCCGCCTGTGGCTGACGATCTCGATCAAGCAGATGTACGGCGGCCACTCCAAGCAGGCCGGCCTGATCGCCTCGCAATGCCATGCCGGCGCTTACGCCAACCGCGTCGTCATCGTCGTCGACGACGACGTGAATCCGGCGGAAATGAACGAAGTGGTCTGGGCGCTCTGCACGCGCATGGATCCGAAAGAGGACATCACCATCCTCAACAACTGCTGGTCGACCCATCTCGATCCGATGAGCTATCCGCCCGGCAACAATTCCTTCAATTCGCGCGTGGTGATCGACGCCTGCATTCCCTGGCTGCGCAAGGCGACCTTCCCGCCGGTGGTGCGCTCCAGCAAGCCCTTGGACGAGCGAATCTTCGCCAAGTTCAAGGACGTGCTGCCGAAGAACTGATGACAAATGGGGATGGTGCGATAACCGTCCCGAATTGCGCTTCGCGTAACGGCCGTTCCTTCCGAGGAGCGGTCGTTCGCATTTTGTGCGGCTTTTCTCTTATCCCCGCTATCCACAGCGATTCGTCCCGAATGAGGCGGCATTTTACCGGATTCGGGGCTGGTGCGCGTTGTTGGCTATTACTGTCCGGGTTATTGTTGGATATCCCAAAAGCGGGACGGTTCGACAAAAGGGAGCGCTCCGCGCCATGGCCATTCGCTTCGACGACATCGGCAATCGCCTCAAGGCCTTTCGCCTGGGCTCCGGATTGTCCGCCGAGGAGATCGCCAAGCGCATCGGCATCTCGCGCACCGCGCTCTACCGCTTCGAGAAGGGCGAACTGGCCAAGATCGACACGCTGGAAAAGCTCGCCGAGATGCTCAACGTCTCGGTGCCGACCCTGCTCGGCGTCGGCGTCGAATATGTCGCCTCGGCCGTCAGCTACTTCGAGCGCATGCGCCAGATCGAGGAGAATGCCGAGCATATCGTCGTGCTCGCCGGCCCGATCTCCTCGCTGCTCGGCTCGGACAAATTCGTCGAGACCTTGGCCAAGGTGCTGGAGGAGAGCATCCCCGAAACCCTCGAGGATCGCGCCCGTGCCCTGACCGAAGTCGGCGATATCATGAATATTCTGCAGCAGCGCCGCGACAGCTACCGCAAGCGCCAGCCCGGTGTGGTCAATCTGATCGCCGCCTCGGAAGTCGATCGGTTCCTGCGCAATGGCTTGGTCGGCCGGCACGATCTGCCGCCCAAGGTGCAGCGCGAGCGCCGCGAGCTGGCGCGCGCCGAAGTCGCCCATTTCGCCGAGATCGTCGAGAACGAGCCGATCGGGGTGCAGATCGGCATCGTGCCGGACACGCTGCCGCACACGGGTTTCCAGATATTCCGCCAGCCCGACCGTCAGGTGCTGACGGTCAGCCCGTTCCGCCTCGGCGAGCAGCCCAACGTGCGCGTCGGCGTCGCCATGATCACCTCGGCGCCCGAGGCCCTGAGCTTGCATCACAAGGCGGTGGACCAGATGTGGAAGCGGGCGCTGAAGGGCGCCCCGGCCGCCGAATACCTGCGCGAGATGATGAAGCGCCACGAAAACTAAAGCGGCCGCCCGGTCTTTGTTCCGTCCAAAAGGGCGGAAAAGGGCAGGGATTTCACGGGCCATCACGCTTTTGAGATATCCGAGTCAGGAAGTTACCCGAGCCGGACCTGTTGCGCGATTTTCTACCGACTGTACTAAAAATGGGAAAAGTTATTGATTTTAGGACAGTGGAGGGGCTTAATCCTGGCACGACTTTGGTTCACCCTTTTCAGGATGTCTCCCGATGGCGGCTGCAGTTTTCGCCTCGGCTCCGACCACCCCAGTCCAGCCGGCTGTCGCTGATTAACGGGATTTTCCAATGACCCAGTCCATCACCATCCGCAAACCCGACGACTGGCATCTGCATGTGCGCGACGGCGCCATGCTGAAGGCCGCGCTGCCCTTCACGGCGCATAATTTCGGCCGCGCCATCATCATGCCGAACCTGCTGCCGCCGGTCCTCGACGTGAAGGATGCGATCGCCTATCGCGCGCGCATCATGGCCGCGCTGCCCGAGGGCTCGACCTTCGTGCCGCTGATGACCTGCTACCTGACCGACAACACCGACCCCAACGAGGTCGAGGTCGGGTTCAAGGACAAGGTCTTCACCGCCGTGAAGCTCTATCCGGCGAATGCGACGACCAATTCGACCTACGGCGTCACCGACATCCGCAAGGCCTGGAAGGTCTTCGAGCGGATGGAGAAGATCGGCATGACGCTGCTGATCCACGGCGAGGAAGTCGATCCCGAGGTCGATATCTTCGACCGCGAGGCCGTGTTCATCGAGCGCCGCCTGGCGCCGCTGCTCAAGGCCTTCCCCAAGCTGAAGGTCGTGCTCGAGCATGTCTCGTCGCGCATCGGCGTCGATTTCGTGCGCGAGATGTCGCCGCAGCTCGGCGGCACGATCACGCCCTATCATCTGCTGCTCAACCGCACCGACTGGCTCGGCTGGGGCCTCAAGCCCTACATGTATTGCATGCCGGTGATCAAGACCGAGGACGACCGCAAGGCGCTGGTCGAAGCGGCCACGTCGGGCGACGGCAAGTTCTGGCTCGGCACCGATTCGGCGCCGCACGCGGTGACCAAGAAGCTCGCCGTCACCGGCGCGGCCGGCTTGTTCAATGCGCCTGTCGCCATCGAGAGCTACGCCAAGACCTTCGCCAAGGAAGGCAAGCTCGACAAGCTGGAGATGTTCGCCAGCTTGAACGGCCCGCAGCATTACGGCTTGGCGCCGAACGAGGACAGCATCACGCTATCGACGGAAGACTGGGTGGCGCCCGAGGAGATGAAGGTCGACGGCCCGGAAGAGAAAGCGTTGATTTATCGCGGCGGCGAGACGATCGAATGGAAAGTCGTGGCGCGCAAGCTCGCCGATCGCGAGAAGCATGTCCATAGCGCCACCTGCGGCTGCAAGTAGTTAGAGTGAGTGGCCTCCGGCGCCGCAACGGCGCCGCGGGACGTGGTTTTGACAAGCCCGGCGCGATGCCGGCACGGGAAGGACATCCGGCGCAACGCCGGTATGGAAGGGACATATGACGGACCAAGTTGACGTGATCGTCGTCGGCGGCGGCAACGCCGCCTTTTGCGCAGCCATCGCCGCCAAGGAGCAGGGCGCTACGGTGCGCATCCTCGAAGCCGCGCCGGAAGACGAATGCGGCGGCAACACCCGCTTCACCTCGGGCGCCATGCGCGTCGTCTATAACGGCGTCGACGACATCCGCAGCCTGGTGCCGGACCTGTCCGACCAGGAAGTCGCCAACAGCGACTTCGGCACCTACACGCAGGACCAGTTCTTCGACGACATGGCGCGCGTCACCCAGTACCGCTCGGACCCCAACCTGGTCGAGCTGCTGGTGACCAAGAGCTTCGATGCGCTCAAGTGGATGCAGAGCAACGGCATCCGTTTCGTGCCGATTTTCGGCCGCCAGGCCTATAAGATCGACGGCAAGTTCAAGTTCTGGGGCGGCCTGACGCTCGAAGCGGTCGGCGGCGGCCCCGGCCTCGTCGACATGTGGACCGCCTCGGCCAAGAAGAACGGCGTCGAAGTGATGTACGAGACCCGTGTGCTCGAACTGGTCTATGACGGCCTGCGCGTGTCCGGCGTCAAAGTGCGTCGCAACGGCAAGATCGAAGTGATGACGGCCAAGTCCGTCGTGCTCGCCTGCGGCGGTTTCGAAGCCAACACCGAAATGCGCACGCGCTATCTCGGCCCCGGCTGGGACGTGGCGAAGGTGCGCGGTTCGCGCTTCAACCAGGGCGACGGCCTCAACATGGCGCTCGGCATCGGCGCCAGCCCCTACGGCCAGTGGTCGGGTTGCCATGCCGTTGGCTGGGAATTGAACGCGCCGGAATTCGGCGATCTCGCCGTCGGCGACCAGTTCCAGAAATATTCCTATCCGTTGTCGATCATGGTCAACGCCACCGGCAAGCGCTTCCTCGACGAAGGCGCCGACTTCCGCAACTACACCTACGCCAAGTACGGCCGCATGGTGCTGGAACAGCCCGGCCAGTTCGCCTGGCAGATCTTCGACAGCAAGATCATCCCGATGCTGCGCGACGAATATAAGATCAAGCAGGTCACCAAGGTGCGCGCCAACACGCTCGAGGAATTGGCGAGCAAGCTCGAAGGCGTCAACGCCGAGGAATTCCTCAAGACGGTGAAGGACTACAACGCGGCGGTGCAGAAGGACAAAACCTTCAATCCGAACATCAAGGACGGCCGCGGCACCAAGGGTCTGCCGATCAACAAGACCAACTGGGCCAACACCATCGACGAGGGGCCGTTCGAAGCCTATGCCGTCACCTGCGGCATCACCTTCACCTTCGGCGGCGTGCGTATCACCACCGACGGCGAAGTGATGAACATGGACATGCAGCCCATCCCCGGCCTCTATGCGGCGGGCGAGATGGTCGGCGGCCTGTTCTACTTCAACTATCCGGGCGGCTCGGGCCTCACCTCGGGCTCCGTGTTCGGCCGCATCGCCGGCACCTCCGCCGGTCAGGCCGCGAAGCAATAATCCGTGACGGGAACCGCCACCACGACCTCGCAGATCTCCGCGCGTTCCGCGCGCGAGATCCTGCGCGGGGTGGCGCGCGGCGACTTCACCGTCGAAGCTGTCGCGAAAAGCTGCATCGACAGCATCCAGGCGCGCGAGCCTGTTCTGCAGGCTTGGGCCTTCTTCGATCCCGACCTGGTGCTGCGCCAGGCCAAGGCGCTCGACAAAGCGGCGACCAAGGGCGCGCTGCACGGCCTGCCGGTCGGCGTGAAGGACGTGCTGGATACCGCCGACATGCCGACCGAAATGGGCTCGGTCATCTACCAGGGCCATCGCCCGGCGATCGATGCCGCCTCCGTCGCGCAATTGCGCGGGCAGGGCGCCTTGATGCTCGGCAAGACGGTGACCGCCGAATTCGCCGGCGTCACGCCGGGCCCGACGACCAATCCGCATCAGCCCTCGCGTACGCCGGGCGGCTCGTCCTCCGGCTCGGCCGCCGCCGTCGCGGCCGGCATGTGCCCCATCGCCTTCGGCACCCAGACCGGCGGTTCGATCCATCGCCCGTCCTCCTTCTGCGGCATCGTCGGTTACAAGCCGACCTACGGCGCGGTTAGCCGTGCCGGCCTCAAGCTCGCCGCCGAAACGCTCGACACCATCGGGCTGTTGGGCCGCGATCTCGACACGGTCGAACTGGTCGCCGCCGCGCTGATGAATCGCGCGCCGTCCGAGGCGACTCTGCCCAAGCCGCGCATCGGCCTGTGCCGCACGCCGCTCTGGACCACGGCGGAGCCCGCCACCGTCGAAGCGGTGGAGGATGCCGCCGCGCGTCTCGCCCAAGCCGGCGCGACGGTGACCGAACTGAAGCTGCCGAAGGATTTCGAGGCGCTGGCCGAGGCGCGCGACGGCATCAACAATTACGAGCGCGCGCGCTCCATGGCCGTGGAATGGGCCAAGGATGCCGACCGGATCAGCCCCAAGCTCGCCGAGATCGTGCGCAAGGGCCAGGCGATGCGTTACGAGGATTATCTCTGGGCGGCGCGCGCCACCGCCGAGTGCCGCGCCCTGCTGAACGGGCTCATCGCCGGCTACGACATCCTGCTGGCGCCCTGCGTGCCGGGCGAAGCGCCGGAAGGCCTCGGCTGGACCGGCGACACGCGCTTCCAATCCTTCTGGACGATGCTGCACGCGCCGAGCATGAGCCTGCCGACGCACAAGGGCCCGCACGGCCTGCCGGTCTCGATCCAACTCATTGCCCCCATGTGGCAAGACGCCAAGCTGTTCGCCGCCTCGCGCTGGGTG
>CAMAVH010000020.1 GCA_945861615.1 Rhizobium sp. Q54
CTGCTCGCCGTCGCCTCCGCTCTCATCACCGTCGTCGGCGAATGGGCCTATTACGCCGTCTTCACCGGCATCGACGCCAGTTTGGTGCTGCAGGCCAATCTGACGACCATGGCCGGCCCGCGCCCGGCCTGGATCGTGCTGGCGATCAGCCTCCTCATACCGCTGACCGCGGCGCTCTGGCGCCCCATCGGGGCCTGGCGCAAGCGGGCCGCCTAAAGCATTTCGGCGCGCGGCGTGGTCTTTTCGGGGAAAAGCATGGGCGGCAACGATGCCCAAGCCTAAAATAGATGCCTCTTTCTTCTTCTGAGGCCGCCATGTTCATCAGCCGCCGTCTGTCCTTCACGGAAATCCCGCTCGTCGATATCGCACCGATCTTCGGCGGCGACAGCCCGGCGCGCCGCCAGATGGACGCCGCCTTGATCGATGCCTGCGAGCGCGTCGGCTTCTTTTACGTGACGAACCATCGCGTCGCGCTCGACATCCAGCAGCGCATGATGCGCGTCACCGAAGACTTCTTCGCCCTGCCGACCGAGGCGAAGATGGACGTGGTGATGACCAAGTCGCCGGCGTTTCGCGGCTACCGCCCGTTCGGCGCCATCGGCGTCGATAAGAGCAAGAAAGCGCGCGGCCAAGAGGGCTTCCAGATTCAGCGCGAGTTGGGCGCCGACGATCCCGATGTGCAAGCCGGCAAGCCGCTCCATGCGCCCAATCTCTGGCCGAAAGAACAGCCCGAGCTGCGCAAGGTGATGCTGGACTATTACGCGGCGATGGAAGGCCTCAGCATGGAGCTGATGCGCGCCTTCGCGCGCGGTCTTGGCTTGGAAGAAAGCTACTTCGACCAGCGCCACCGTAAGTCGCTCTCCATGCTGCGCATTCTCCATTATCCTCGCCACAAGGCGACCGACGAGAGCGAGATCGGCATTCGCGCCCACACCGATTCGGGCGAACTGACCATCATCCTGCAGGACGACGTCGGCGGCCTCGAAGTGCTGAACAAGGAGGGCGAATGGGTGCAGGCCCGCCCGGTGCCGGACAGCTTCATCGTCAATCTCGGCCGCGCCATGGAGACCTGGACCAACGGCCGCTTCGTCGCGACGCCCCATCGCGTCATCAACCGCAACGGGGACAACCGCTATTCCATGCCTTTCTTCACCAACCCTGACTACGACGCCATCGTCGCGCCGGTGCCGGGCACCGAAGGCTATGGCGACGACCATCCGCCCATGGTCGCCGGCGAGAACACGCTGGCGCAATATCGCAAGAGCTGGCCGGCCTTCGGCGAAGGCGAATATTAGGGCCCTTCGCCGGCCTCAATAAAAAGGCCCGAACCGGCGTTCGGGCCTTTTTCATTCTAAAGATCGGATTATCGACAGGTCACCGACTGGGCCGCGTCTTTATTGCCGAGATAAACAACGTCACAGACCAGGCCCGCCTTGAGAGCTGCCGCCTTGGCCTCGCTGCCGGCCACCGTGATCTTGGCGCCGGCAAGCGCCGCGCTCACCGGCTTGCCGCCGTCGGTGAAGGCGACGCTGCCGCCCTTGGCGTCGGCGGTCAACTTGGTCTCCTTGACGGTGATCCACTTCAAGGCCGCCTGGACGACGCCGTCCTTCAGCATGCTGGCTTCGTTGGCGCGGTCCTGAATCGCTTGAGGCGTGGCGATCATCTTGGCGACATGGGCCTGCACCTTGTCGCCGGGAATCCAGTTGGCTTCGAGCTGCAGGCGCTTGGCCTCGGCGATAAAGGCCGGATCGGTCATCGTGTCGTCGAATGCCTTGCGCAACGCGGCGAGACGGTTCGCCGGAATGCCCGGCGGCGCACCGAAGGGACGGCCGATGTACTGACGCGAGATCAGGAAATCCATCACCTCGCGGTCGGCCGGAGACTTCGCGAGATCGACGGCGGCGGCGATGCCTTTCAAATCGTCGATCGGCTCGACATTGACCTGCACCAAAACGCGGATCGACTTGTCGTTGAGCTTCTGCTGCGCCGTGGTCAGCACGGTGTCCCAGCCGATGCCGCAAAGCCCGTCGACTTCGCCGCGCTCCATGGCGAGCATGACAGAAGGCACCGACGGATAACCGCGGATGATCTTGAACTTCGCGCCAGCCAGTTGATTGAGGAAAGCGCCGACCATATAGGTGCTCGAGCTGGTCGAGCCCGAGGCGCCGATCACCAATTCCTTCTGCTGCGCCTCTTTCATCGTCTGCACCGGCGACTTGTCCGAGACGATGCAGATGCTGGTCAGTTGATTGGCACTGCCGATCCAGGAGAACTTTTCCGGCTCGAACTGGACCTTGCGGCCCATCAAGGGCTCGATCACGATGGTGTTGTGCAGGATAGCGATGGCCGAGCCGTCGCGCGGCGCCTTGTTATAGAGCGACGCTGCCATGACGAGGCCGCTGGCGCCCGGCATGTTGCGATAGACGAAGGTCGGGTTGCCGGGAATATGCCGCGCGTAAAACTGGCCGACGATACGCGCATAGGCGTCATAGCCGCCGGACGGCTCGGAGCCGATATACATGTCGACCTGGCGGCCTTTGTAGAACTGCTCGACCGATTGAGCCGACGCGGCGCCGCACGCGGCCGCCACGGCTATTCCGATCGCCATCGTCACCGCACGCGCCAAGCCCGTCTTACGCATATCGCCCCCTAGGGTCTCATGATGTGGCGGATACAAAAACGCCGGATCAGGCAATCCGATCCGGCGCTGCTGAGGATTAGGCGTTGTAAGCTTCGCCTTTGCCCTTGTGGTAGCCGTAGTACCACAGGCGCAAATCCATGTAGGTCATCGGTTCGAACTGCTTGGGGTTGTCCGGGGTGATGCAGCTGTCCATCACCTCGATCATGGCGTCGAAGTCCGGCCCGAAGAACACCGGGACCGAATAGCGCTCGAGGCCCGACAGGTTGATCACGCGATGCTTGGTCGATTTGTAGCGACCGTTGGTCCAGCGAACCATCAGGTTACCGGTGTTGACCAGCAGCGTCCCCGGAACGATCTCGGCCACCTTCCAATGGCCCGACGGCATCTGCACGGCCAAGCCCGGCACGTTCGACTGCGCGAGGAACGTCGTCAGGCAATTGTCGGTATGCGGTGGGATGCCGTACTGGCCGTTGCCGACCTCGGTCTGCGGCGGATAATGCGCGAGACGCAGGTTGCAATGGGGCTCATTGAACAAACCGTCGAAGAAATTATCGGGCATGCCGACAGAGCGCGCCCATAAGGGCAGCATCGACTTGCCGAGTTTCTCGATTGCCGCGTGGTACTCAAGCAGCGTTTCGCGGAACCCCGGCAGGTTCTCCGGCCAATTGTTCATTCCGCAGAACGGCTTCTTGGCGATGACCGCCGGATCGTCGGGCGTGCGCTCGCGGTTGATGATGAACGACTCGTTGAGCGCCGGCTTGACGTTCTTGATGATCGAGCTGTTGGCAGAGTGGGGCGCCTCTTTGATCTGCACGTATCCCGTATTGTCGACGCGCGGCACCTTCATCTTCTCTTCGAGCGGCAAGGCGAAGAAGCGCTGCGCCTGAGCGAAGGTGCGGTCGATCATCTCCTGCGGAATGCCGTGATTTCTCAAGTAGAAGAAACCGACCGTCTCGGTCGCATGGCGCAAATCGGCGGCAATCAGGTCGGCTGCGCCCGGCTTGCCGGCGCGATAATCGCCGATATCGATGAGAGGAACCTCTTCGGTCGAGTCGGGATAGTCCATCAGCTTGATCAACTCGGCGTCGTCGGTCGTCTCGACCATTTTGCCGACATTGAGCTTCTTTTCGTCGATTTGGGTGGCCATGCTTCCTGCTCCTCTCTGACGGCGGCCGCGTCGCGGCGCCGATACAAACGCAATCTACGCCAGTGTCGCCATTGTCTTCGGCAAAGCATCCTTTAGGGATGGCAATGATCCGCGAGTGTACAAAGCCGCATGGCCAAACAAAACCCACGGCCAGAGTCCCCGCTCGTCTCGGGCCCGATTCGCGAACAATGTCCCCGGACTAGTATGTCGCGCATTATCCACCCGGACCGTAGGGCGGACAATCATTGGGTGCCCAGCGTTTCTCCGCGCCATAGCCTGTTCCGTCCGACGGAATTTTTTCGCGTCTCGGTTGCAAGTTTACACAGAATAACTCTTATTCCGTATCGGCCAGCGGATCGTTCGTCAGATCGATCAGCTCGAGCACGTTGCCGTCGGGATCGTGGAAATAGGCGCTGCGGCCTTGAAACGTCCCCCGGGCGCGATTTTCCTCGAGAAAAACCCGTACGCCGTGCTCGGCCAGCGTCTTCAGCGCCGCATCGAAGGCGCTGCCTTGCACCAGAAAGGCCGTGTGAATCTCATGACGATTCGGCGGATTGGGATCGATGGGTTTTTCGGAATGGGTCAGCACGAACAGGTCGTCGCCGCAGCGCAAGAAACACATATGTGGACTGCGCCGCAGCTTCTTAAGACCCAGCAGGCCGGTGTAGAAGGACTCGGCATGGTCGATATCCGTCACAGGAATGGTGAAATGCACGAGTTTCTGCAGTTCGATCACGGCCATGCCCACGCCTCCGGTCCTGTGATGAGCCTTGCCGGCCCATTCCTTCGATAGCGAATGTATCACTGCCGCCATAGCGGCGATCTTATACCTTTCGGCCCGATTCTTATAAGCGCGTTTCAAGATGCGGCACGAAGACCGGGCGGCGAACTTCGTCTTGGCATATGTTCTGCCTAATTTAAAAAATTCCCGTTTTGCTTCACAGTGACCCACGGGAGATTCATAAGCGGATAACCGCGCGACAGGGCATCGCGCACCGCCCGCATAAAAGGAGACGTCACGTGATCGTTAAGACACCCGCCGTTCGTTCCAGCGCCACGCGTTGCTTGCTTGCCCTGCCACTCGCCTTCGCCTGCACCGTGGCTGCCATGCCGGCACAAGCCCAGCAGTCGGTCGAGGATTTCTACAAAGGCAAACAGATGCGTTTCGTCATCCGTTCGGCCGGCGGCGGCGGCTACGATCTCTACTCGCGCCTGATCGCCGCGCATATCGTGCGCCACATTCCCGGCAATCCCACCATCGTGCCCCAGAATATGCCGGGCGCCGGCGGCATCATCGCCGCCAATTACATGGGCGAGATCGCGCCGAAAGACGGCACGCATCTCACCATGATCAGCCAAGCCCTCGCCATGGACCAGTCGCTCGGCCTGACGCCGACCTTCAAGGCGGACCTGCGCACGTTCGCTTGGATCGGCAACCTCGGCGATTCGAACATCCTGACCTACACCTATCACACGTCGCCGACCAAGACGATGGAAGACGCCAAGAAGCGCGAAACCACCATGGGTGCGACCGGTGCCGGCAGCGCCACGACTTGGCTGCCGATCGTCTACAACCGTTTGCTCGGCACCCAATTCAAGCTGATCCAGGGCTACAAGAGCGGCTCCGCCGTCAAGCTCGCCATGGAGCGTGGAGAGGTCGAAGGCTATGCCGCCAACCCGTGGGCCGCGCTGGTCTCCGCATCGCCCGATCTCATCAAGAACAAGCAGCTCAATATCCTCACGCAGGTCGGCCTCGACAAGGAAGACGATCTGCCGAACGTGCCGTTGCTCAGCGAACTGGCGACCGATAAGGACAGCAAGGATATCCTGACCTGGATTTCGACGGCGATGGCCGTCGGCCGCCCGATCGGCACGACGCCGGGCGTACCTGCGGACCGCGTCGCCGCACTGCGCAAGGCCTTCAACGACACGGTGAAGGACCCCGTGTTCCTCGCCGCTGCCGCGAAGGTCGATGCCGAAATCAAGCCGATCGATGGCGTGAAGCTGCAAGCCATGATCGACAGCGTGATGAGTTCGCCGCAGTCCTTGAAAGACAAAGTCAAAGCGATAATGCCCGATCGCGAATAAACGAACGCGGGGCGTTCACCAGAACGCCCCGCTCTCCTTTTGCCTGAGCCCACGCAGCATTTGCCCAAGGATTCGCTCATGACGAGCTTGCACGTTGAGACGGTTGCTTCCGAGGCCACCGGTGCCGATGAGAACGACAAGAACCCGCTGATCCTCCCGGACCGCCAGGACACCTACAACGAATGGCTCAAGCTTCAGGGCATTCCGATCAATCGCGGCTTTTATATCGACGTCAACGAACTGCCGCTGGAACATTGGGACATGAAAGGCGTTCCGGCCGCCTTCGTCATCCTCGAAGGCACCGGCGGCGTCAATGACGGTTATGTCTGCGAGATTCCGCCAGGCGCCAAGACCAAGCCGCAACGCCACATGTACGAGGAGACGGTCTACGTCACCAAGGGACATGGCGCGACGACGATCTGGCAACCCGACGGCAAGAAGCACACGTTCGAATGGGGCCCGGGCAGTCTGTTCGCCATCCCGCTTAATGCCAATTACCAGCATTTCAACTCGAGCGGCCTAGAGGGCGCGCGTTTCTACGCCGTGACCAACTGCTGCTTCATGATGAACATGTTCCACTCGGTGGATTACATCTTCAACAACAACTACGTATTCAAGGATCGTTTCGACGGCGAGAACGGCGATTTCTTCAGCGGCGAAGGCCGCATTCAGGGCCGCCTCTTCATGACGACGAACTTCGTGCCCGATGCGCGCACGATCAAGCTCTACGACTACAGCATGCGCGGCAAGGACAGCACGAACCTGAAGTTCAATCTGGCGAGCCAGTCGATGGGCGCGCATATCTCGGAGTTTCCGGTCGGCTCCTACAAGAAGTCGCACCGCCACGGCCCCGGCGCGCATCTCATCATCCTTAACGGCAAGGGCTACACCTTGCTGTGGGAGCCGGGCAAAGACGAGGCGATGAAGGTCGATTGGAAGCCGGGCACTATCGTCGTGCCGCCCGACCAATGGTTCCATCAGCATTTCAATAGCGGCGCCGAGCGCGTGCGCTATCTTGCCATTCATCGCAACAATTGGGCCTACAAGCCGCTCGCCAAGAACGCCGACTTGCAAGCCAGTTACACCAGCATCAAGGACGGCGGCAATCAGGTCGATTTCGAGGATGAAGATCCACGAATCCACTGTGACTTCGTCGCCGAACTGGAAGCCGCCGGCGCGGCCTGCGTGATGTGCGACTACTATCCGCACTGCCCCAAGAAAAAGCACGGCTGACCGCCGGGCGCACCGGAAGATGCATCGATCCGGGACGTTTCATCGGAAAATCCATCTGGCGAAACGCTCGGCTTGTGGCATGTGCCATGCATATTTGCATAATACTCGAATCGGGTCAGAGTACCCGCCGGGAGACTTTCATCGCGGGCAAGGCCGTCGCACCGTCGCGCCAGCCGGACCGCCGCCGCCACAAGGAGATGCTAAGTGATCGCCAAAACCCCCGTCGCCAAAACCGCCATCGCTAAAGCTGGGCGCCTGTCCCTGCTCGCCGCCCTCGCCATCGTCGCGGGAACCTCGGCCGTTCAGGCTCAGCAGTCCGCCGAGGACTTCTACAAGGGCAAGCAGATGAAATTCATCATCCGCTCCGCCCCCGGTGGCGGCTTCGACACCTATTCGCGCCTGCTCGCGCGCCATATCACCAAGCATATTCCCGGCCAGCCCACGATGACGCCGCAGAACATGCCGGGCGCCGGCGGCATCACGTCCGCGAATTACATGGGCGAAATCGCGCCGAAGGACGGCACGCATATGACCATGATCGGCCAAGCCCTGCCGATGGACCAGTCGCTCGGCCTGACCCCGACCTTCAAGGCCGATCTGCGCAGCTTCGGCTGGATCGGCAATATCGGCGATTCCAACGTGCTGACCTACGTCTGGCACACCTCGCCGACCAAGACGATGGAAGACGCGAAAAAGCGCGAGACGACCCTCGGCGCGACCGGCTCGGGCGACACCTCGTCGTGGATTCCCTCCGTCTACAACAAGGTGATAGGCACAAAATTCAAGACCATCGACGGCTACAAGAGCGGCAGCGAGGTCAAACTCGCCATGGAACGCGGCGAAGTCGAGGGCTTCGGCAGCAATCCCTACTCGGCGCTGATGTCGGCATCGCCCCAACTGATGCGCGACAAGCAGATTTCCATCCTGGTGCAGGTCGGCGTGCGCAAGGAGAAGGATCTGCCCAACGTGCCGCTGCTCAGCGACTTCGGCACGACTGCCGAGGATAAAGCCGTGCTCGGCTTCATCTCCAAAGCGCTGGCCGTTGGCCGTCCCATCGGCACCACGCCGGGCGTGCCGGCCGAGCGCCTCGCCGCCCTACGCAAGGCCTTCGATCAAACCCTGCTGGACAAGGATTTCTTGTCGGACGCAAAAAAAATCGGCGCCGAGATCAACCCGATGAACGGTGAGACGTTGCAGAGCCTGATCGGCGAGGTCATGGGCGCGCCGCAGGACATCAAGGACAAGGTCAAGTCGGTGCTGCCCAGCCGCAAGTAATGCCGCGATGGGGCGTTCGCCATGCGAACGCCCCTCCTTCCGGCACCCGTCCTTGCGGCAATTGACAAGGCAGGGCGACAAGAGTGCAGTGCAGGCCCGATTGACGCTGCTCCCGCACTTTTGGAGATTGCCATGCAAAACACCCACAACACCCTGTCCGAGAACGTTCGCGCGCAGGCGATCGAGCTTCTGAACAAGCATCTCGCCGCCGCCATCGATCTGCATGGCCAGATTAAGCAAGCCCATTGGAACGTGCGCGGCCCCGGTTTCATCGCCGTTCATGAACTGTTCGACCGGGTCTCCACAGAGGTCGAGAACTATTCCGATATGCTGGCCGAACGGGCCGGGGCGCTCGGCGGCACGGCGCAAGGCACCATCCAAATTGCCGCCCAGCGCTCCTATCTGGTGCCCTACGCCCTCGGCATCGCCGACACCAAAAAGCACCTCTTCGCCGTTGCAGAAGCGCTCGCCGCCTTCGGGGAAGCCGCGCGCGAGGCGATCACTCTGGCCACCGATTTCGGCGATCTCGACAGCGCAGACCTGTTCACCGAAATGTCGCGCGGCATCGATCAGCAATTATGGCTGGTCGAATCCAACCTCTCGCCGGACTAGCCGCCATCCCCGGCGCTTTACCCTCCGCGGCAAGACCGCTACTTTGCCCTCATCGAGGGCGTTGACAGAACGCTCGCCTCAGCCGCGGATCCGACATCTCATGGCGCGCCGCTTTGCCTGGGCTTCCCTGCCCGAAAGCCAATTGCTGCAATTGCGCATCAAGGACCTCAGAGTCACGATTGATGGCACCTGGCTTGAGGGCTGCCTGCACGAACTGCACGACGAATTGGCCGCGCGCGGCCTCGGACGGTTCAAGCCCCATGCCTGGATCTCCGACGAATGGTTCAGCCCCGACACCACGCCAGGCATCGCCATCCCGTTTTACCTGGCCCATCCGCGCCTCATGCGTCTCGAGCGCAAGATGATCATCGACGTCGAAGGCGGCACTTACGCCGAATGCATGCAAATCCTGCGACACGAAGCCGGTCATGCGATTCGCTCCGCCTATCAGCTGCATCGCCGGCGGCAGTGGCAAAAAACCTTCGGGCCCGCGTCCAAACGCTATCCGAACTACTACCGGCCCAATCCGGCGAGCAAGAATTACGTCGAGCACTTGCGCCTGTGGTACGCGCAAAGCCATCCCGACGAGGATTTCGCCGAGACTTTCGCCGTCTGGCTCAAGCCGCGGTCCGGCTGGCGCAAGCGATATGCCGGCTGGGGAGCCCTTAAGAAGCTCGAATATGTCGAGGCGCTCATGGCCGAAGTGGCCGAAGAGCGGCCCAAGCTGCGCGAGAGAACGCGCGTCGACCCGGCCAGTTCGATCACGCGCACACTGGCGGAACATTACGAGACGAAGCAGGCGACCTATCTGCTCGATCCCTCCAAGGCCTACGACAAGGATTTGCTGCGGCTGTTCTCCAATTCGCCGCGTCATACCCGTGCCAAGGCGGCATCCAGCTTCATCCGCGAACATCGCGCCGATATCCGGCCCGTGGTCTCGAAATGGACCGGGGAATATCAGTTAACCCTTGATTCGATATTGGACGATATGATCCTGCGGTGCCGGGAGATGAATTTGCGCGCGCCCGGCTCGCAGAAGAAGCTCTTGCACGATCTGACCGTTCTTGTGACGGCCCAGACGGTGCACGCGCTCTATAGGCCGTCACGGAGGCAATGGTACGCATTATGAAGCGGCTCCGCGTCCTGGTGCTGATGCATCCGGACCTCGTCCCCCCGGACTCGATCAAAGGTTACAGCGAGCAGGAAAGCTACGTCTGGAAGACCGAATACGACGTCGTCAGCACGTTGCGCAAAGCCGGGCACGAGGTCCGACCGCTCGGCGTTCAAGAAGAACTGAAGCCGATACGCGACGCTATCGAAGATTGGCAGCCCCACGCAGTGTTCAACCTGCTGGAGGAATTCCACGGCGACACGGCTTACGATCAGAACGTCGCCAGTTATCTCGAACTGCTACGCATTCCCTACACCGGCTGTAATCCGCGCGGCATGATGCTGGCGCGCGGCAAGGACCTGTCGAAGAAGCTACTCAGCTATCATCGCATCCCGGCGCCGAATTTCGCCGTGTTCAAGAAAGGCCACGCGATCAGGCGGCCGGCCAGGCTCAAAATGCCTTTGATCGTTAAAAGCGTCAGCAACGACGCGTCGATCGGCATCGCCCAAGCCTCCGTCGTCGATAGCGACGAGAAGCTCGCAGAACGCGTCACCTTCATCCATGAGCGCATCAAGACAGACGCGATCGCCGAGGAATATATCGAAGGGCGCGAGCTCTACGTCGGCGTGATGGGGAACCAGCGACTCAAGGTGATGCCGATCTGGGAATTGCGCTTCGACAATCTGGGCAAGGGCCAGCGGGCAATCGCCACCGAACGCGTCAAGCACGATCCCGATTATCAGGAGAGACGCCTGATCATGCAGGGGCCGGCGGAGGATTTGTCGCCCGAGCTGCGCGCCGCCATTATCCGCTCGGCCAAACGGATTTGCCGCATTTTGGAGCTCGACGGCTATGCGCGCATCGACTACCGCCTATCGGCCGAGGGAATCCCCTACTTCCTCGAAGCCAATCCCAATCCGGAGATCGCCGAAAGCCAGGAATTCGCCCAATCGGCGCTACATGACGGCGTCGGCTACGCCGACCTGCTCCAGCAATTGCTGAACTTGGCGATCAAGCGCCAAGCCGCCAAGGATGCCTGAGCGCGTCAAGCCGGCCCCGCGAAAGGCGAGGCCGGCTTGGTTGGTCAACGCGACAGCAGATCGCTTAGCTTACCCGACAGCGCATCCGGTGTGCGCATCAGGTCAACGACCATCTGCTCAAGCTCTTTGCCAGTCCGCGTATTGATTTCCAGATCCAGGCTTTTGGCCTCCTTTTGAAAACCACTGTCCTTCATCGTGGCGTCGAACGCCCGCCGTAATGCGGCGACGCGGTCGGCCGGCACCTCGGGCGGCGCGACGACCGGACGCCCCAGCTCGACGCTGGTCGAGAACAAGCTGAGCAACTGCTTCTGCTCCTCGTTCTTGACGTACTTATAAATCGTCGGCGCATTTACATCGGGAACCGGATCGCGCTCCATGTTGAACAGCACATGCAGCCTGCCCTCCTCGATCCAGCCCGGCCGCGACTTCTCGACCGCCGTGATCGTCTGGCAAATGCCCTGCACCTCTCCGCGCTCCATGGCGAGGATTACGTCGTTGGCGCTTTTATAACCATCGACCAGCTTGAATTTCATGCCGAGCATGTTCTTCAGCAACGTCGGCGTCATGCTGACCGCCGTGCCGGCGCCGGCGCCGCCGACGATCAGATCTTTGGCCAGAAGGTCGTCGCCGGTCTTGATGCCGGATGAATCGAGCGCCACGCAGACCCGATTGGTCAGTTCCGGACTGCCGAGCCAGTTGAATTTGACCGGATCGAACTTCACGCTCGCATGTTTCGCCAGCGCTTGATTGGGCAGATTGCGCCCGATCATGCCGATAACCGAACCATCGCGCGCCGCGACGTTGAACAGATGGTTCGTCGCCGTGATCTGACCGCCGCCCGGCATGTTTTGCGTGATGAAGGTCGGCGCGCCGGGAATATGCCGGCCCATGTAGCGCGTGATCATTCGCGCCCAGATGTCGTAATCGGTGCCGGCCGCCGCCGACACGATCATGCGAATCTGCTTGTCCTTGTAAAACTGCTCGACCGATTGCGCCTGCGCCGCAGCGCAGCCCAACCCAGCAAGAACGCCGCCCGCCGCAAGCAGGCGGGAAAGTTTAATCTTCATGTCAGCCACCCTGTTTTACCGCCAGGCTTTCAGACCCAGCCTTTGCGTTTCCTCATATGTGCGGCGCCTTAGGCGTCCTGCTTTTCTTTCTGCTTTTTGCGCTTCTCGCCCGCCAGTTCGACCTTCTGGAAGCCCATCACCGACAGGTCGAAGGTGTTGCCTTCCGGATCGGTGGCGCGCATTTCGGCGTAAGGACGATCTTCGGGACGCGGATTGGGGCCTTTGCCGGACCACTTGGCCAGTTTGGCGCGCACTTTTTCATGATCGTCGATCTTGAAGCCGAAATGGTTGAGGCCGTTCGACTTGCCTTCGGCTTTGTTGGGCAGCAAGGCGATATTCATGTAGCCGTCGGTCAGAAACACGCCGCCGCCGGGACTCTTATGCAGCAGTTTCAAATCGAAGACATCGATATAAAACTCCGCGAGCTTGTCGGGGTTCATCGCGATGATGGCCATATGCCGTATTTCCATTGGTCTCTCTCCTGTGATGCAGCCGGTGGAAGGAAGGAATCATATCGTGGCAGGTTGACGGACAGGTCTCACAATGGGCCGCCCAGCCTGCGCCGCGGCATTACGCCCCGCCGTCAGACTGAAAACCACGTTGCGTGTCTGGCCGGTGCAAGAGGGATAATTGTGGTAAAAAAGTCCGATCACGTCGCCGGAAGCGTAAAGCCCGGCGACAGGGTCTCCCTCGGTATTGAGCACCTGGGCCTCGGTATCGACAGCGACTCCGCCGAAGGTAAAGGTGATGCCGCAGGTGACCGGATAGGCGCGGAACGGGCCGCGCTCGATCGGTGACGCCCAATTCGACTTGTTCGGCGTCAGCCCCCGCGTCCCCTTGCCGTCTAGGCGCCGTGGATCGAAGGGCACGCCGGCGTCGATCGCCCTGTTGAACTCGGCGACCGTATGGCCCAACACCTCGGGCGCGATACCGATCTTTTTCGCCAGTTCGGCGATTGTGGCGGCCTCTTCATGCGTCGCTACATAGTCTGGTCCATGACGGAATAGCGCGATGCCGGTCTGATCATAAATCTGATTAGCGATGCCGCTGGGCTGTTCAAGAATGGCACGGCCGGTCTTGGCATAGGTGTAGGTATGGTACGCCTCTCCTTCGTCATAAAAGCGCAAGCCTCGCTCGTTGACCGTGATGCCGAAGGTATAGTCGTAGCGGTTCATCGTGTTGCCGAGCCCATCGCCGGCAATCGGTGTCTCGACTGCGGGCGCCGCGCTGTCGATCGGCGAAGCGTGAGCGCCCTGCCAATGGCCGGCCGGTTTGACGCCAAGATCGAGCATCATGCGTAGCACCTCGCCGGTGTTGTATCGGCTACCGCGTACTTTGACGAAATCGGTGTTAGGCCCGAGATAGCGCGCGCGCATTTCCGGGTTCGCCTGAAAACCGCCACTGCAGGCGATGACCGCTGGCGCAACCAATTCATAGACCGTGTCCGGCGTTGTGACCTGTACGCCGTCGATACGGCGATGGTCGCCCAGGAAACTGCTGACCTTCGAACGAAAGCGGATATCGATGCCGAGCCCGTCGGCGATCTTGCGCCATTGCGCCAGCTGGCCACGCCCACCGCCTATTGGCTGAATGATTTTACCCGGATCGAAGTAGCGTTTGCCGTCTATGATCACAGCCTTTTCTGGCACCCAGCGAATACCGGTTTCCAGCATCCAATGCACAGCTGCATTCGAACGATCGACGAGATAGCTAGCCAGCACAGAATCGATGCGATGTTGCGTCACGCGATTGAGGTCGGCGAGAAAATCGTCGTGTGTATAAGGCGCGACCTGCATGCTGTGTAAGGTTGCCTTATCCAGATCGGGCAAAAACTCGGCGATCTCCTCGACTCCCGTCACCACGAACCGAAATCCAGTGTGTGAAAAGCGCGCATTGCCTCCGGAAAATTCCTCTGGCGCTTTTTCCAGCATAACGACCCGCTCGGCGCCGGCCTGCCGCGCTGCCACGGCTGCTTCGAACGCCGCACTGCCGGCGCCGATAACGATCACATCGCAAACATCTTGCTGCATATGCGTACGGCTTGACGCATCAAATCGCGCCAAGCCTTCCTCCCTGATCCGGCGGACTTTGTCCGCTCTCGTTAAAGCCCACGCGATCGCGAAATCGGCGGACGTTAGATAAGCAACATTATTGGCGGTTCGGCAAAGGCCGTCATTAAAAAAGCCACCAGAGCCCCGCCAAACTGCTATCCGAAGGGTAAATCTATAATATAAATAAGCCTTTGATCATTGCGAGTGAGTCTGTCGATATATGAACTTTTTCAGTGTGGGCTCGTTACTCTATCGTTTTGCTCGATTTTTGCCTTAGGGCAGACCGTCGCCAGAGGCTTTGAGAACCATGCAGCCGATCGTTGATCGCGCTCCGCCACCAACAGACGATGATCGTTACCGGCTGCTCGTCGAAGCCATTCACGATTACGCCCTCTACATGCTCAGTCCCGAGGGCTTGGTGACAAGCTGGAATCCCGGGGCCCAACGCTTTAAGGGTTACTCGGCGTCCGAGATCGTCGGCCAGCATTTTTCACGTTTTTACACGCCGGAAGACCGCGCGGCCGGCCTGCCCCAACGCGCGCTGGAAACAAGCCTGCGCGATGGAACGTTCGAAAGCGAGGGCTGGCGCCTGCGCAAGGACGGGACGCGCTTCTGGACTCATGTCGTGATCGACCCGATCCGCACCTCGTCCGGACAGCTTCTCGGTTTTGCCAAGATCACCCGCGATCTGACCGAACGAAAACAGCGCGACGACGAACTCAAACGGAGCGAAGAGAAATTCCGCCTTCTCGTACAAGGCGTCACCGACTACGCCATCTATTTTCTCAGTCCAGAGGGATTGGTGACGAATTGGAATCAAGGCGCCCAGCGTATCAAGGGCTATAAGCCGGAAGAAATCATCGGCCAGCATTTCTCGCGATTCTACACCGAGGAAGACCGCGCCGACAGCGTCCCAGAGCGTGTCCTGAAGGTCGCGCTTGCTGAAGGCCGTTTCGAACGCGAAGGCTGGCGCCTGCGCAAAGACGGCACACGCTTCTGGGCCCATGTCGTTATCGACCCGATTTATGACGACGGCGTTCATATCGGATTCGCCAAGATCACCCGCGACATCAGCGACCGGCTGAAGATTCAGCAAGAACTGGAAGCTGCCCGCGAAGCCCTCTTCCAGTCGCAGAAAATGGAGGCCATCGGCCAATTGACCGGGGGAGTCGCGCATGATTTCAACAATTTGCTCATGGCGGTTCTCGGCAGCCTCGAGTTGGTCCGCAAGCGCATGACCGACGATCCCCGTGTCATGCCGCTGATCGACAATGCCATGCAGGCCGCGCAGCGCGGCGCTGCCCTGACTCAGCGCATGCTGGCTTTCGCCCGACGCCAGGAGCTCGATCTCCAACCCATCGACTTATCCGATCTCATGCTAGGCATGAGCGAAATGCTGCAACGTTCGCTCGGACCGGAAATCTTCATCGATACACGTTTTCCGCCGGACCTAGAAAAAGTGCAGGCTGACGCGAACCAGATGGAAATGGCGTTACTCAACCTCGCCCTCAACGCCCGCGATGCCATGCCCAAAGGCGGCTTGCTGATGATCTCGGCGCAGACGCAAACCATTGATACCAAACATGCCACCGGCCTGCCTGCCGGGCGCTATGTCTGCCTCACCGTCGCCGACAGCGGCGAAGGCATGGAAGAGGATACGCTGCAGCATGCCATGGAGCCGTTCTTCACGACCAAGGGCGTCGGCAAAGGCACCGGCCTAGGCCTACCGATGGTGCTGGGCCTGGCAGAACAATCGGGCGGCAAGCTCCTGCTGAAAAGCCGCAGAGGCGAAGGCACGGTCGCCGAACTATGGCTACCGGTCGCGCTCGCGTCTGCCGCACCGGAGAGCAGCGATAGCGCAAACACCGCTGAAGCCCCGGCCCGTCGGCTCGTCGTCATGGCAGTTGACGACGATGCCCTCGTGCTTATGAACACCGTCGAGATGCTCGAAGAGCTTGGCCATAAAGTCCTGCAAGCCTCCTGCGCTCAGCAAGCGCTTGAGACCATCCAACAACACCCATCGATCGATCTGCTCATCACCGATCAGGCCATGCCGCAAATGACCGGCGTGCAACTCGCAGAGGTCGTGAGCCGCGATCGGCCCACCCTTCCCGTCATTCTCGCCACCGGTTACGGCGAATTGCCGGCAAGCGCGGGCCGCAAAATTCTGAGGCTCGCCAAGCCTTTCAGCGAGAAGGACCTGGCCCGTACCATCTATATGGCGCTGCGGGACGGGGACAGGTCCACTTAAGACCGAGCGGTCCATACCGCTTTCGGTCTAGGGAAAAGCGAAAAGCCGCCGTCTTGCACATTTCTCCATCGTAAATGTCCCTTCCCGGCAGCATGATCGCGATTGGCACCGCCCGCAGCTTTGCATTAACATTTACCGGACATGTTCGCTTTACCATAATCCGGGCTCGACCAGCCTCGCCGCTTAGACTTTTGCAACGGCCCGCACCAATGCCGGGCCGGCACATATTTCTTTTAACAGGCTCGTTTCAACAGGGAGACCATTCACAATGAAGTCCTACGTCCGTACCGGCGCAGCCGTGCTTGCGCTTATCGCCTCCGGCGCGCTGACCGCGCCGAATGCCGATGCCCAAACGCCTTACTACCAGGGCAAGACCGTCCGCCTGGTCGTCGGCTTCTCGCCAGGCGGCGGCTACGATACCTACGCCCGCTTGCTGTCGCGCCATTTTGGCGACCACATTCCCGGCAAGCCGAGCGTTATCGTCGAAAACATGCCGGGCGCCGGCTCGCTCACCGCCGTGCGCTGGCTCGACGGCCCGGCGCCGAAAGACGGCACCGCGATCACCGCCTACAATCCGGGCTTGATCACGCAGTCCCTCCTCGATCCCAAGAAAATGAATAACCTGAAATTCGTCGACTTCGCCTGGGTCGGCAACATCGCGCGCGATCAGCGCGTTTGCTATGTCTGGCACACCAAGGCGGTGAAGGACTTCGACGAATTCCGGAAAAAAAGTTGGGTCTTCGGCACCACCGGTGTCGGCGCCGCCAACTGGATCAATCAGCGCACGCTGCAGCGCGTCTTCAATATCGACCTGAAGATCATTACGGGATTCCCTGGCTCGCCGGAACAGCGCCTTGCCATCGAGCGCGGCGAATTGGACGGCGATTGCGGCTCCTGGACCTCAATCCCCGAAGACCATCGCGCAAACAAGCTCGTCCGCCCCGTGGTCAAGTTGTCGCGGCAGTTGCCGCCGGACGCGCCGAAAGACGTGCCGTGGGCCAACGACCTCGCGGCGAACGACGAGGATCGCGCTGTGCTCAACGTGATCAACGGAGCCGGCGAAATCGGCCGTCCTTACATGATGTCGAAGCAGGTTCCGGCGGCCCAGGTCGCCATTCTGCGTAAAGCCTTCGACGACACCATGAAGGACAAAGGCTTCCTCGCCGACGCCGACAAATTGAAGCTTCCGGTCGATCCGATGACCGCTGACGAGGTCGTGGATCTCCTCAAGACGATCTACAACGCCCCGCCAGCGGCGCTCAAGCGCGCCAAAGCCGTCACGGAATAAGCGCCTAAACCGTCTCGGCGGTTACGACCGATCGGCGGGCTCTCCGACAGGAGGCCCGCCGATTTTCTTTTGACCCAGCGTTCAACGCTTCCAATCATCGAACCGAGCCTGTCGCTGACGCCCGCGGTTTTCATCGGCATGATTGGCGCTTTCGCCCCTGCATGGCCGAATGGGCCGCCCTCGGGCTATGAATTCAATGGCCACAGCTGTTTATAGCTGCCGGCATCGGCGGTTTTCGCCGGGGCGCATTAACTGTTAGGCTAAGCGAACCCAAAGCGTCCTGGAGCGTTCCTTCTAACTTGGCCGCCTATCTTGGGCGCCCGACCGGGAGAACGCCCTTTTCCCGAGCCAGATCGAGACGTCCCGCCCGTGGTTGCCATTCCCGCAGACAAACCGAAACAGCCGCCCGGTACCGTCCTGGCGCCGCTCAGGCATCCGATCTTCCGCGCTGTCTGGTTTGCCAGCATGGCGTCGAATTTCGGCGGCATGATCCAATCGGTCGGCGCCGCCTGGCTGATGGCTTCGATCGCCAGGGAAGCCGACACGGTCGCCCTCATCCAGGCTTCGGTCACCGCGCCGATCATGCTGTTCTCGCTGATGGCCGGCGCGCTCGCCGATACCTTCGATCGCCGCAAGATCATGCTGATCGCCCAGAGCTTCATGCTCGTGGTCTCGGTGACTCTGGCTGCCGTCGCCTGGGGCGGCGCCATCACGCCCTGGTTACTGATTCTGTTCACCTTCCTGATCGGCTGCGGCACGGCCTTCAACGGCCCGGCCTGGCAGGCCTCGGTCGGCGAAATGGTGCCGCGCAGCGACCTGCCGAACGCGGTGGCGCTCAACAGCATGGGCTTCAATATTGCGCGCAGCGTCGGCCCCGCCGTTGGCGGCGCCATCGTCGCGGCCGTCGGCGCGGCCTTCGCCTTCGTGCTCAATGCCTTTAGTTACCTCGGCTTGATCGTCGTGCTGTTGCGCTGGAAGCCCGCCAGGCCGCCGCAGCTGCTACCCTCCGAGCCGCTCGGCCGGGCGATAGCGTCCGGCTTGCGCTACGTTTCCATGTCGCCGCATCTGCGTGTCGTGCTGCTGCGCAGCGCCATCTTCGGCTTCGCCGCGACCGCCGTGCAGGCCCTGATGCCGCTGATCGCGCGCGACCATGTCACCAGCGGACCGCTCGGCTACGGCCTGCTGCTCGGCGCCTTCGGCGTCGGTGCGGTGGGCGGCGCCTTTTCCAGCACCAAGCTGCGCCGCCGCTTTTCCACCGAAGCGGTGGTGCGCTGCGCCTGCTTGTCCTTCTCGCTGGCCGCCGTCGTCGCCGCCTTCAGCCCCTATCTGCTGTTGACGATGGCCGGATTCCTGTTTGCCGGCGCGGGATGGGTCCTGGCGCTCTCGACCTTCAACACCTCGGTCCAGATGTCGGCGCCGCGCTGGGTTGTCGCGCGCGCCCTGTCGCTCTATCAGATGTCGGCGTTCGGCGGTATGGCGCTCGGCAGCTGGTGCTGGGGCCTGGTCGCCGAATACGACGGCATCCCCATAGCTCTTTGCGCCGCGACGGCAGTGCTTCTGGCGAATTTGGCGCTCGGCTTCTGGCTGCCCTTGCCGCAGTTCGCCGGTCTCAATCTCGATCCGCTCAATCGCTTCAAGGAGCCGGAGATCGCCGTGCATATCGAACCGCGCAGCGGTCCGATCGTCATCACCATCGAATATAAGATTCGCGAGGAAGACATCGTGGCCTTTCTGCGCGTCATGGCGGAGCGGCGCCGCGTGCGCAAGCGCGACGGCGCGCGCCATTGGACACTGCTACGCGACCTCAACGATCCGGAGGTTTGGGTCGAGCGCTATCACACGCCGACCTGGCAGGATTATATCCGCCACAACAGCCGCATCACCCAGGCCGACGCCAGGATCAGCGAAGAGTTGCGCCTACTGCACAAGGGCTCCGAGACGCCCCGCGTGCATCGCATGATCGAGCGTCAGACCGATGCCATTACCACGGCGCAGCCCGGGGCGACGCAGGATTTCCACGAAGCGCTGACCGACCCGCACCGCTCGACATGAGCGTCGTCGCGGATTTAGCGCGGGGCGAGGCGAATTTCGCCGTCCCGGATCTCGATCGGCACTTTCGTTAGGCAGCCGAAAGGCCGCGCCGGTCCGCTGGCGCTCTCGCCACTTTCGATATCGAAGGTCGCGCCATGGGCCTGGCATAGGATGCGCCCGCCATCCGGCGTCAGAAAGGATTCGCCCTCCCACTGCAGGGCAAGATCCTGATGCGGGCAAAAATTCACGTAGCCGTAAACGCCGTCGCCGCGCCGGACGAGGAAAATCTCGACCTCCTCGCCGTCCTCAAACCGGAGCATGAAGGGGCGTGAACCGGGGTCGGCCAATTCATCCAGGCGGCACAGCATCCCGCCGGGATGCACGATGGGCGAATTGTTCTCCGAATCAGCCATGATCCCCTGCTACTGAATGCGAACGATCGTGAGCCAGCTCTGAGCCAAGCCGGACCAGGTTACTGTTCCAAGGTCGCCGGCGCGAACAATTCCTCGATCTTGATCAGGCGCGGCGTGAGGCCCTGTTCGAAGGAATATTGCGCCGTGGTTTCCAGCGTCTTGCGGTTGGCGGCGACGCCATGCTGGATAATCGGCGTGGCCAGCGCCTTGCGCGCGCTTGCCGGCAAGAGCCCGGTCTCCAAATGGTATTCGACCGCTTCCTTGCGCGCCTTCTCGGCGATCTCATTGGCCTTCACGAAAGCCTTGAAGATATTAAGCACGACCCAGGGATGGCGGTCGGCGATCTCGCGCTTGACCACCATGCAATGGTTGATCGGATAGATGCCGGTTTTCTCGTAGAAGCGCACGCCTTCGGCATGCGGATCCGGAAACACCGTTTTGAAATCCGGATGCTTATACAAATCGACGCTCGAACGGTCGACCAGGTTGTTGGTGCCGGCGAGATAGCGCAGCGCGCCGTCGAGCTTTCCGTCGAGCAGCATCTGACCCATGTTGGTGTCGTTTGGGATGTAGTTGACCTTCACATCCTTCGGCGGCGTGAAGCCGACCACGGCGCCCTGGCTATGGTCGTCGTTGCGCTCCATCCAGAATTCCATGTCGCGCGGATGCACGTCGTATTCATGCTGCAGATAGCCGCGGGTCCATAGCGCCGCCGTCTGCTGATACTCAGGCACGCCCATCTTCTTGCCCTTGAGGTCGGCCGGCTTGTCGATGCCGCGGTCCTTGCGCACCAGCACCCCGACCTGGAACATGCGGCGGGTGGTGAAGATCGGCATGGCGACCCAGCGGTCGTCGCCGCCGGCCACCGCCATCATCAGCGACGACATCGACATTTCCGAGACGTCGAAATCGCCGAATTTCAACTGACGCCAGAACAGTTCGGACGCGTGCAATTCCGAACAGATGAAATCGATGCCATCCGGCTTTACCTTGCCCTCGATGATCGGACGGGTGCGCGGATTGTTCGCCATGGCGATGCTGAGCTGCAGTTTCATAAGTTCATTCCCAACTGGCGAAGGCCATGCCGCAACCGGTGCCGCCTTCCGAGCGGCAGGCCGGCACGTAGTCGATGAGGTTCATGCGCAAATCCGTCGCGGCGAGAATGCCGGCGACCGTGATCCAGTTTTTCGTTTCGGACGTGCCGGAGCGGAACATGCTGTGCGGTTCGGCGAAGATCGCCGCCGTGTCGCGATTCTGCATCGCCGTCAGCATGCGGCGGTCGAAGTCTTCGTCGATGACGAAATGGCTGATGCCACCAGACGCGCAGATCGCCACCCGCTTATCCTCGCCCCAACTCGCAATGGCGCGGCCGATCGACTGGCCGAACTCGTAGCAGCGCTTGGCGGTCGGCTGATTCGGCGGGAAATAGGTGTTGAGCAGGATCGGCACCACCGGCACCGGCTTGTCCTTCAAAATGCGGCGATAGATGAAGCCGACGGCATGGCCGATACCGATGACGCCCTTCTCGTTGGCGCGTTGCTTCATCGAGGCGGCGACATCGAACTCGTCGAGGATCGCCTGTTCGATGATCCACTCGGCGAGGCTCTGCGGCACCGGATAGGTCTGGTCCTCCGGGGGCTGGCTGGCCGACATGGCGAGAGCGATGCCGGGGCTCTTGGTCTTCATGCGCTCCTGGTCGATCTTCGTGTTGACCACATCCTTGCCGCAATAGACCGTGAAGGACGGCTGCACGTCGTCGAAGAACCATTCATGCTGGTCGTCGCCGACGACCACCACGATATCGGGATTGACCTGCTCGAGCTTGGCGGCCAGCCTGTCCAAAGCCTTCTGGTTGCGCGCATGACGCTCCTGGCGGACTTCGAGGGAAGAATCCTGAACGAAGTCTTTCTCGCCGCGCCGCGCCTCGACCAACTCGGGAAATGTATAAATCTTGCTGCGATAAGGATGGCGCAGGCTTAAGCGGTCGTCCGCCGCGCGCAAATCCCATTTTTCCGGCGGCGTGGACAGCAACGGCCCATGCGACGAGCCGAATCCATAAACGATCTTGGCCACTTTTTTGCTCCCGGCAAAAGACGGCGCCCGGACAAACGATCCGGGCGCCGCATCATAGAGAAAAACGCGACTGAGCGCTCAGGGTTTTGCGCCAGTGGTCCAATAGCTGTCCCACAGGTCGCCCATCTTCTTGTTGGTCTCGCTGAGCAGCAGAGCGTCGTCTCGCACGTTGGCCGGCTTGCCGACGATCGTGTCGGCGAACGGCACGAAGCGCCTATCCTGCAGGTCCTTGTGAACCGGCACGGCGAGGGTCGTCGTGTACTGCACGATCTGCCCCTCTTTGCTTTCCAGCCAGTTGACGAAGAGGCGCGCGGCGTTCTTGCGCGGGCTCTTGTCGATGATGGCAATGCCCGAAACGGTGATCGGCACGGGACTCGGGCAATGATAGCCGAGAGGAGCGCCCTTTTTCACGTAGCGCTCCGCGACCCATTCGGGCGACGGCAAGCTGGCGTCGAACTCGCCGGCGACAGTCAGGCCGGTAAGCGCCGTCAGGCCTTCCTTGCGGCGCTGTGGCTTCAGCTTCTCGAACAGGGCTGTGGTGTATTCCGCGCCCCATTTCTCGCCCTTATCCCCCCACAACCCGAGCAACCAAGTGCTCGGATTGTTGGTCAGGGCCAGCTTGCCGCCCGCCCAGCGCGGGTTGTTGACGAGATCTTCCCAAGTCGCCGGCAGGTCCGACTTCTTCACGAGATCGGTATTGTAGGCCATGCAGCGATAGGAGAGCTTGTGGCTGATCCAGGTGCCGTCGGCCGCGCGATATTTCGCCTCGATAGCATTGAAGGTCGGCAGTTCTTGCAGGGGGGCGAGCGCCTTGGCCTCCATATATTCGAAGATGGCGTCGGCCAGACTGGTCACCACATCGGTGGTGACGCGCCCTTCGTTGAGCGCCATGAGAACCTGCATGCCGCGCCCAGACGTGCCGGAACGCTCATACTTCAGGTTGACGAACGGGTAGCGCTCTTTGAAAGGCGCCGCCATTTCCTGGAATTCCTTCGGCTGCCAAGTGCCGGAGATGATGACTTCCTTCTCCTTCTTGGCAGCGTCGAGCCAAGCCTGCGGCACCGCCAGTTCGGCGTCCAGGCCGTTCAGCGCATCGGCGCCGAGCTTCAGTTCGTCGAGCGCCTTCTGCGTCGCTTTCGGAAGATCTGCGGCGTGGGCCGTTACGCCCAGGCCGATTCCCGCCGCCAGGGCGACGCTCGCGATGATATTTTTATACATGCTCTCTCCCATTATTCGTAAAGCTTGATTCGTAAATGAAACGCCGCCCCGATCTACGCCGGAGTACGCGCGTTATCCGTCTTACAGCTTGCGCAAATGGGCATCGCCGCCGTAGAGGCCCATTTCCTCGTGACGATGTTCCTTATTGCGATCAAGTACCGCTTCCGCTTCCTTCGGATCTGGGAAGCGCGCCTCGATCTCGACGCGGTAATTGTCCGGATCGAGGAAGAACCAATTGAGGATGCCGGGCTCGCGCTTATGGCCGACCGGCCCCTCGACCGGAATGCCGAGCGAGCGGATATATTCGATCGTCTCCTCGCAACGCTTGGGATCGACGCGATAGGACCAATGGATGGCGTGCGGAATGCGGATGCGCGGCTCGTCGGGCGGCCATTTGATGATCGAAAGGCCGAAATCGCCGACGTACATCTTCATCAGCGGGTACTTCGAGTTGTCGTTGCGCCACGCCAGGCGGGCGCCGATCGTCTTGGTGTAGAACTCGATCGTGCGATCGAGGTCTTCGACGTAGAATCCGCTGTGGCTGATGCCGTTGATCGTCTCTTCCGACGTGTTTTTCATGGTCGTCCTCCGTAAACTGATTATTCGGCTGCAGTCTTGCTCGCGAGCAGGCGACGGCAGAAGCTGGGGCCGTCTTCGTGATCCTCGATATAGCCCGAGGTGCAGACGAAGTCGGCGAAGGGGTTGTCGGCCGGCGTGCGGATCAGGCCGGGCGCCTCCTTGCCCTCCTGAACCTGCTTGATCGCCTTGAAGAGAATCTTCCGTACCGAGGCGATCACCACGTCGCTCGAGCCGAGGTTCTCCTGGGTGCGGTCTTGAATCGGCCCCTGGGTCTCGATGGCGAAAGCGTCCTGCGTCGGGAAATGCATGCCCATGCCGGTGAAATGACCGGTCTTCATCAGCTGGCGGTCCTGCATGTAGCGATTCTCCATGCGACGCACATGGCGCAAATCCGGGCCGACGTTCTCGGCGCGGTTCTTGCGCAGGCGCTCCTTATCGAGCGGCTTGCCCTCGCTGAAGAAGAACTCGAAGCGGAAGTGGCTGTAATCGTCGACCGGCACGTACCAGCGGCCCTGATAGCCGCCTTCGCCCGCCGAGGTGGAGGGCGTCGCACCCGTCGGGTAGACGTAGTTGTTCACGCGCAGGTATTTCTTGCCGTTCGGGGCATTGTGCAGCGCATAAATGCGCATGCCGACGCTGGTCGGCTCGGTCGAGACCTCCGGCACCTCGTTGCCGCGCACGGCGGCCACATCGGCGCCCGAGCGCTGGCTGGCGATGCCGGGCGGGCGGCGATGCAGGAAGGTCGTATGCACCGGATCGGTCGAGCTTTCGAGGCCCTGCAGCCAGTTGCACATCTGCTGAACGCGGAACGTCAGGCGGTTGGCGTCGGGCCCCTGCAGGAATTGGAAATCGGGAATCAGCGGCGGCTCGCCCTTGCCCAGGTAAGCCCAGATCGCCCCGCCCTTCTCCTGCACCGGATAGGAAACGAGCTTCACCGTTTCGCAGAACTGACGCTTTTCAGCCGGCTGCTGAAGGCAATTGCCGTCCTTGTCGAACAGCCAACCGTGATAGAGGCAACGGATACCGCCATCCTCGACGCGGCCATAGCTGAGATCGGTGCCACGGTGCGGGCAGTTGCGCTGAATCAGGCCGAGACGGTCCTTGTCGTCGCGGAACAGCACGAGATCCTCGCTCATGATGCGGATCGGCAGGGGATCTCCGCCGGGCGGAATCTCATCCGCCGCCGCGATCGGCTGCCAATAACTACGCAGGAACTCGCCGCAGGGCGTACCCGGTCCAGTCTGCGTCAGCAGGTCGTTTTGTTCTTTCGTCAGCATGGCAATGGCCTCCCGTTCCGCCGCGATCTATTTCTTGGTCTCGTCCTTCATTTTGAACTCGCCCTGCTTGATGGAAAGGCGCGCCGCTGTGATCGCTTCCGGCGACGAGGAATAGACGTCCTTCAAGATCGCCTCGATCTGCTCGCCCGACTTCGGATTGTTGATTTCAAGGCGGCGTTTATTTGCGTCGGCGAGAAACACTGGGTCCTTCACCATGGCGTCGAACGCGCGGCGCACTTCAGCGACGCGCGCCGCCGGCACGCCCGGCGGCATCACGTAAGGCCGGCCCATCGACTGGTTGGAGAACACGATCTTCATCGCGGCGCGCTCCCTGTCGTTTCGGGCCAAATCCATCACCAACGGCACGTCGCCGGGAATGTCGTCGTTCTTTTCCAGACCGACCTGCATCAACAGTTTGACCTGCCCGGTTTCGAGCCATTTCGCCGCGCTGATCTTGAAAGTGGACCAGGACGCGCCGACGCGGCCTTCCACTTCGCCGCGTTCCATGGCGAGATTCTGGTTGCCGTCCGAGCCGTAGCAGCAGACCTGCTGAAACTGCGTATCGAGCAAGCTGTTCAGCACGCGCGCGCCCAGTCCGCCTCGCGCGCCCGCCATCGCTACGATGGTCGGGCGACGCTGCGTGTCCTCCCAGGACTTGATGCCGGTGGTGTGCCACACCGCCGCCACGCCAATCTCGGTGTTCAAGCTACCGATCCAGTTGAATTCCAGCGGATCCTTGTACGGCGCTTTAGAGTCCTCGGCGTATAGCAGCGGCTCGACGGCGACGTTGCGGTCGATCGCGCCCATAGCCGTGCCGTCCCGCTTCGCCGCCTGATACAGATAGGTCATCGCCCGCATGCTGGCGGCGCCGGGCATATTGCGTGCGATGATGTTGGGATTTCCGGGAATGAAGCGGCTGATATGCTCGGCCATCAGTCGGGCATAAATGTCGTACCCCGCGCCCGCCTCATACCCGACATACATATCGACGGTTTTTCCGGCGAAAAAATCCGCCTGCTGCGCCGATGCGCCGGACGCAATGACCGTGCTGAAAACGGATGCGACGATGGCCGCCGCGAACTTACGCTGTCCCATGATGTTCCTCCCCATTTTTATTCGGCCGCAGCCTTGGCAGCCAGCAAGCGCCGGCATTGGCTTGGGCCATCTTCATTGTCCGCAATCGGCCCTTCGAAACAGACGAAGTCCGATAGGTAGTTTTCGTCGCGCATCAAGCCGGGCGCTTCTTTGCCGTCCTGCATTTGCTGAATGGCTTTCAGCAAGCTGCGGAACATCGAGGCGATGACGATGTCAGTCGAGCCGAGATTCTCCGTCGTACGGTCGCGGATTATGCCCTGGGTCTCGATGGCGAAGGCGTCCTGCGCCGGGAAATATTCGCCCATGCCGCAGAAACTGCCGTCCGGTCCCTTCATCTCGACGCGATCCTGCAGATAGCGGTTTTCCGCGCGACGCACATGGCGCATGTCCGCCGCAACATTCTCGTTACGGAATTTCCGCAACGCGTCTTTGTCGACGGCCTGCGCATGCTTGTAGATGAACTCGAAATAGTAATGACTGCCGTCGTCCGCCGGCACGTACCAGCGCCCCTGGTATCCCGAGCCGGCGTTGCCCGTCGTCGGCGTGGCGCCGCATGGATAAACATAGTTGTTGATGCGCAGGTACTTGCCGTTCGAGCCATGATGCAGCGCGTAGATGCGCATGCCGAAGGTCGTCGGCTCGGTCGTGACGTCCGGCGGCGCGGTGCCGCGAAGCTTATTGACGTCGTTGCCCGAACGGATCGAGCGCGTGCCGACGGCGCGGCGATGCAAATAAGTGGTGTGCGCCGGATCGATGACGCTTTCCAGTCCCTGCAGCCAATTGCAGGTCTGTAGGGTCCGGGAGGTATGGCGATTGGCTTCCGGACCGACGAGGAACTGGAAATCCGGAATCATCGGCGGCTCGCCGTTGCCCATGTAGGTCCAGATCGCGCCGCCCTTCTCCTGCACGGGGTAGGACTTCATCGGCACCGTATCGCAGAACTTGCGCTTCTCGGCCGGTTGGTCGATGCACTTGCCGTTCACGTCGAACAGCCAGCCGTGATAGAGGCAGCGAATGCCGCCGTCCTCGATCCGGCCGTAGGACAAGTCTGTGCCGCGATGCGGACAGTTGCGCTGGATCAGGCCAAGACGGTCCTTGTCGTCGCGGAACAGCACCAGATCTTCGCTCATGATGCGGATCGGCAAGGGATCGCCGCCCGGCGGAATTTCTTCCGTCGCAGCGATCGGCTGCCAATAACTGCGCAGAAATTCGCCGCACGGCGTACCGGGGCCGGTGCGCGTCAACAGATCGTTTTGCGCCTGGGTCAGCATGACGAAAGCCTCTCTCTGTATAGTCCCGCCCGGTGTCGCCGGATTCCGCGTTATTCCGCTGGAATCAGTTCTGGCGCCCGAGTCTCGTTCGATGATTTGGTCAAATGGTCGCGCGCGGCGATCACGCCGCCAGTCTTGTGCGGCACGCCGGCCAAGCCGAGGCCCATTTCGACACCGCTGAGCGCGCCCATGAGCGTCAGTTCGTTGCACTCGCCGAGATGGCCGATGCGGAACAGCTTGCCGGCGACCTTCGACAGGCCGGCGCCGAGCGACATGTTGTAGTTTTCCAGCACGATGTCGCGGAAGCGGTCGGCGTTATGGCCGTCCGGCATCAGCACGGCGGTCAGCACCGGCGAATATTCGACGGGCTCGAGGCAGAAGATTTCGAGGCCCCAGGCGCGCACTGCCGCGCGCGTCGCCGCCGCCAGACGCTGATGGCGCGCGAAGACCGCATCGAGTCCCTCTTCGAGCAGGATAGCGATAGCCTCGCGCAGGCCGTACAGCAGGTTGGTCGACGGCGTGTAGGGGAAAAAGCCGTTGGCGTTCGGCTTCAGCATCTCTTCCCAGTCCCAGTAGGAGCGCGGCATCTTGTTGGTTTTGGCGGCGGCGCGCGCCTTGTCGGAAATGGCGGTGAAGCCGAGGCCGGGCGGCAGCATCAGGCCCTTTTGCGAGCAGGCGACGGTGACATCGACGCCCCATTCGTCATGACGGTAATCGACCGAGCCGAGCGAGGAGATGGTGTCGACGAGCAATAGGGCGGGATGGCCGGCGCGGTCGATCGCCTTGCGGATCTCGGCGATGCGGCTCGTCACCCCGGTCGAGGTTTCGTTATGGACGACCATGACCGCCTTGATCTGATGGGCGCGGTCCTCCGCCAGCTTGGCCTCGATTGCCGCCGGATCGGCGCCGCGGCGCCAGTCGCTGGCGATCAGATCGACCGCGATGCCCCAGCGGGCGGCCATCTGCTGCCACATCATGGAAAAATGGCCGGTCTCGGCCATCAAAACCTTATCGCCGGGCGACAGGGTATTGACGATGGCCGCTTCCCAGGCGCCGGTGCCGGAAGACGGATAGATGATGACCGGCTTGGCGGTCTTGAAGACCTTCTGACAGCCGTCGAGGACCTCACGGCCGAGACGGCCGAACTCGGGACCGCGGTGGTCGATGACCGGCGAGGCAATGGCGCGCAACACCCGGTCCGGTACCGGACTGGGGCCGGGAATTTGCAGAAAATGGTGGCCTTGACCTGCGCTCATAGTCCCCCCTGAGAGGTCGCATCTATCGTCGCCAATGATGGCTGATCGTTAAGCAGTAAATATTGCATTCAAAATTTTCTGATGCAATGACTTTTAGAATTCAACATAGACAGTGCGTAGAAAACTGGCTATGTCTCCATCATGTCAGACGCCGCGCCTCTCATTCGCGAAGACGCCCCCGCGACGGGCCCGCAAACGGGCGCCAAATTCAATGGCGCTTCGCTGCATGGCGAGGTTCTCGGGCGGTTGCGCGACTATATCGTCGAGGGCCATCTCTCGGACGGCGCGCGCGTGCCGGAACGTCAGCTCTGCGAAATGTTCGGCGTGTCGCGCACGCCATTGCGCGAGGCCCTGAAGGTTCTCGCATCGGAAGGCGTGGTCGATCTCCTGCCCAACCGCGGCGCCCGCGTGCGGACGCTCAACGAACGCGATATTCACGAACTGTTCGACCTGATGGCCGGGCTCGAAGCCCTCGCCGGCCGCCTCGCCTGCGAATCCATCACGGATGAAGAAGTCGCGGAAATAGAGCGTTTACATCATGAAATGTATAGCTTTTACCTGCGGCGCGACATGCCCGGCTATTTCGAGGCCAATCAGGCGATCCATCGCCTGATCGTTGCCGCGGCGCGCAACAACGCTTTGGCCGCCGCCTACGATGGCTATGCCGGCCGCATCCGCCGCATCCGCTACGGCGCCAACCTTGCGCGCAAGCGCGACCGCTGGGGCGAAGCCATGCGAGAGCATGAAGCCATTCTCGATGCGCTGCGTCGCCGCGCCGGCGTCGAATTGAGCGACATCCTCTTCATCCACTTGCGCAACAAGCAAGTCGCGGCCCTCGAGCAGATGACCGAGCCGCGGCCCATTCAGGCCTAACCGCTCCCGCGCCGGCTAGACCTCTCCTGCTCTGCCCCCCATTCAAAGACGCGTGATCCCTGGCTCCGAATGCAAATATTGCATTCAATTATCAGCTACAACTAATATAACCTGCATTCTAATAAGCGGGACATCGCACCGCAGGACGCGGAAAAGGGGTCGCTTCGCCCCACACGCAACAGGATAGGCATCTTCCCGAACGAAACGACGCCAAGGGCGCGCCGTCCGGGATCTATGAGGGGGACTTATGGCCGTCACGACCGTCAATTTGCCGACCGCGATGCTGCGCCTGCCGCGCATCCGCACCGCAACGATCTGGCATTTTCTCGTCTTCGTCATCGTCTTCGTCGCGGTCGTGACGCCGCTGCTGTTTCTCGTTCTCGGCAGCTTCAGCCAGGCTCGTATGCCGTCGGATTTTTCCCTTTCCACCTTGAGCGTCGCCAACTACGTCAAAGTCTGGGGCGATCCCGGCACCCGGGCGACGTTCTCCAACACCTTGTGGTTCGCCGGCGGCAGCACGCTGGTCGGCCTCGTGATCGCGTCGAGCCTCGCCTGGCTCGTCGAACGCACAAACATCCCCGGCAAAATCTGGATTTACGCCGGCGTGCCGATGACCCTCGCCATGCCGGGCATGCTGCAATCTATGGCCTGGGTGCTGCTCGCCAGCCCGCGCATCGGCTTCATCAATAAAGCGGCGATGGGCGTCTTCGGCTTATCGGAAGCGCCGATCAACATCTACAGCATGGGCGGGATGATTTTCATCGAGGGCCTGCGCACGGTGCCGACCGCCTTCCTGATGCTGGTGCCTCTGCTGCGCAGCATGGACCCGACGCTCGAAGAGGCCGCCGCCATGTCGGGCGCGCGGCCGACCTCGACGCTGCGCAAGATCACGATGAGCCTGATGCTGCCCGGCCTTATCGCCGTGATGATCTATCAGTTCACCAGCGCTCTCGAAGGCTTCGAGGTGCCCGGCATTCTCGGCATGCCGGCGGGCATCTACGTGCTCAGCACCAAGATCTACACGGTCCTGCATTCGTCTTCGGCCCTGCCTTCCTATGGCGAAGCGAACTCTCTGGCGATGCTCTATCTATTGGTCGCAGTCATCGGCACCTATTTCTACAGCCGGGTGATCGCCAAATCGGAGCGTTTCACCATCGTCACGGGCAAGGGCTACCGTCCCCGCGTCGCCGCGCTCGGCAAATGGCGGTGGGTAGCCTTCGGCCTGGCCATGCTTTACCTCCTGCTTTCGACGATCATCCCGTTCCTCGTGCTCGCCTATGTGTCGTTCCTGCCCTACCTGCAGGTCCCCTCGGCCAAGGCCTTCGCCAGCATGAGCTGGGCCAACTACGACAGCATCTTTCAGACCGAGAGCATCGGCCGCATCCTGTGGAACACCGTGGTCATGACCTTCTGGGTCTCGACCGGCGTGGTGGTCGTCTCGTTCATCATTTCCTTCGTCGTGGTGCGCACGAAATTCTGGGGCCGCCGCCTCCTCGACCAACTGGCCTTCCTCCCGCATGCCATTCCCGGCATCGTCATGGGTCTTGCCATGTTGTGGATTTTCCTGCAGGTCGACAAGTTCGGCTTCAGCCTATTCGGCTCGCTGACCTCGATCATCATCGCCTTCATCGTCGGCTATATGGCCTACGGCACGCGCGTCATCAACGCCGCCGTGCTGCAGATCCACAAGGATCTGGAAGAAGCCGCCAAGGTGAGCGGCGCGCCGCAATGGCGCATCTTCATGCGAATCTTCACTCCGCTGCTGCTGCCCGCCTTCGCCGGCGTGTGGATCTGGACCATGCTGCATGTCGTGCGCGCCGCCGGCAAACCGCTGATCCTGACCAACGGCCCCGACAATCAGGTGCTCGCCGTCGCGATCTGGAACATGTGGGACCAGGGCTATACCGAAGCCGTCGGCGCCATTGGCACCATGCTGATGATCGCCCTGCTCGGCATCACCCTGCTCATCCGCCTGATCGGCTTCGGCCGCAAGACTTCGCCGCAATAGGCGAATCAGGCTCCCGACGAACGGCCTCCGCTTTATTGCGGAGGCCGGCGTTTTCCACTGGCGGATGTCGGCATCTTGCGGATAAGCAGGAGCCTCGACACACCGAACGACAGGGATGCGCCATGACCGCCGATCACGCTTCTTCGCCATTCGACTTGCAAGACCGGGTCGTCATCGTCACCGGCGGCGCCGTCGGCATCGGCAAGATCTATTCCGAACGCCTGGCCGAGCTCGGCGCCCATGTGGTGATCGCCGACATCGCCGCGGATGCCGGTGACGCGCTGGCCAAGAGCATTGTCTCGAATCGCGGCAGCGCCATCTCGGTCGCCACCGACATCGCCGACCCGATCGCCACCGACGCCATGGCCGAGGCGGCGCTCAAGGCGTTCGGCAAGATCGATGCGCTCGTCAACAATGCCTCGCTGATGAGCACGCTGCCCCGCCGCTCCTGGCTGGAAATTCCGCTCGAAGAATGGGACCGCGTCATGCAGGTGAACTTGCGCGGTCTGTTTCTCTGCTGCCGCTCGGTCGTGCCGCACATGAAGGCCCGCAAGAAGGGCAAGATTGTGAATATCGCCTCGACTCGCGTCTTCGAAGGCACGCCGAACCGCCTGCACTACACGACCTCCAAGGGCGGCGTGCTCGCCTTCACGCGCGCGCTCGCCCGCGAAGTCGGCGAGGACAACATCACCGTCAATTGCATCGCGCCGGGCCTGACCCTGAGCGAAACCCAATTGGCGAGCTCGTCGCAGAGTTACCTGGCCAACAGCTACGACCAAGGCCGCGCCTTCGTGCGCCCGCAAGTTCCCGCCGACCTGGTCGGCGCGCTACTGTTCCTGCTGACCGACGCCAGCGATTTCATGACCGGCCAGACGCTCGTCGTCGATGGCGGTCGCGTCATGCACTGAGCCGACTGGCGCGCTTTGACCTTGAGCCCACCGGCGAAGCCTATTTCAGCCGATCACGCGACCGCGAATATTGGCGGCAATCCAGCACAGCAGGGCCCAAGCCGTGCCGAGCGCCCAGCCGGCCAGCACATCGGTCGGGTAATGCACGCCGAGATAGATGCGCGACAGGCCGATCAGGACGGTCAAACCGATCGCCGTCGTCAGGAAGAAAGCCGCCAGGCGCCGATCGGGCGTGACATGGGCAAGCAGCGCACCGAGAGTCAGATAGACCACCGCCGACACCGTCGCATGGCCGCTCGGGAAGCTGGAGGTAAAGACGCGAACCGCCGTTGCGATGTCGGGCCGCGGGCGGTCGATCGCCAGTTTGAACAGCGACGAGAGGGCCGCGCCGCTGGCGACCGAGAGCGCGACGAACAGCGCCGCATGGCGTTGACGGTTGAGCAGCAGGTAAGCCACTGCGAGAGTGGCGATCAAGGCGAGGATGGTGAGGCTGCCGAGCGCGGTCACGTCGCGGCCGGCCTCCTGCAGCCAGCCGGGGCCCCACGGACTGGCGCCGCCGCCGCCGAAC